>CAMWXA010000240.1 GCA_947178035.1 uncultured Lachnospiraceae bacterium
GCTTGAAATGCATCAAGCCACGGTACGTGGCTTTGACATCCGCGAAGCGGTTTTTTGCATAGCTTAATGCTTGTAACAGGAAGCCGAAGTCTGAACTGTTACCAATGAAAAATAGCACAGTTACTGTTCAGGCACCCACATACGTTAGTGAAACTATGTGTCCGACTGTCACTTAATTCCATTCAAAATTTTCATACCCGTCCAGAAATTGGAATCATTTGACAGCCCCCAAAGTCCATACTATAATGTTTATAGCAAAAAGTGCAAAATGCATATTTCTGCACTATCAACCAAGGAGGTGTACCGATTGAATAAACTTCACATGACCAAAAATCCCTGGGCAGCAGCCCAGACCACTGTTCAGTGCCAGCACTGCGGCAGCGTATTTGCCGCACAGCGGATCAACTGCATCGACACGCTTTTATGGGCGGAAGGCAGGCAGCTCTTAGACGAAGGCGCTTTCTTCCACCCCGTCTGTGCCCAGTGTCAGACACAAAACGAGATTTGTTATCCCAGCCGCTACATTGACAGGGAATTGGGCATCGCTGCTGTGCTTGTGCCGGGTATCGAGAGCCAGGACCCCGGCGAACTTCTCCCGCACATGAACCGCTATATGGACAGACTTGCCGCAGGAGACATGCAGCACAGGGCCGTCGGCAATTTTTACGCAATGGCAGAGCAGATGCGCATTCATCAACACGGCCTGAATGACAAGGCAGTACAGCTCTTAAAACCGCTTATCATCGGAAGCCTGCAGTCGAAAGGCTTTGAAGTGTGGAACGGCTTCTTTATGGATCTGCTGCACCCTGAAGGCGCGGAACAGATGGACGATACGATCTACATGTCAACACAGGAAAATGTGGAAGAGGCTTATACGGAGGACGTCTATCAATTTTATATCCACCTCACAAACGGAGATATCATTCCCCGCGGAATCAATGACACTGCCTACCAGATCTGCATGAACATTTTGAGAGACAAAGGGCTGACAGATGATGACGGACTGTTCCATCTCTATGATTTGTCATGGGCAATCGATATCCATAACAGTCTGTACCCCAATTGAGACAGGAGGCGTCGAACATATGAAATCAAGTATTGTAAAAAAAGCAGAACAACTATATCATACTGGAAATGTGCAGGAAGCGCTTCACTACTATGCCTCCTGTCTATGGAACGGCGAGGAGAACAGCACAGATCCCATCGCCGAATGGCTCGGAGACGAAAATCTTGTCGCCAAGGCTGGCGAAGAGGCCGTCTGTGCCTTTATCGCGGCGATTCTGTTCACAATCGACCGCTGCGAAGATCCTCTGCGGGAACATCTGTGGTCACTCTGCCACAATACATTTGACCGCATTACAGCGTGCAGTGCCAGAAACGAAACCTCCGACAGATACGTCGCGGAATGTAATCTCTACCGCCACCAGAAAGAGCCGGAAAAGGCGCTGGACGTCATCTTAAAAGGACTTGCCCAGGGAGGAACCACATCGAGATACACTTTCGCCGGACTGACCTATCTTGACCTGGAACAGGAGGAGGAAGCGGAAAAATATATTGCGCTGGGACTTGCGTCCGATCCGGACAATGCCGCTGCGTACAATGATCTGGGAGATTATTATTTTAAGAAAAGACGCTGGCAGAAAGCAGGCAAATGTTATTACAAAGTCCTGGAAGCCGGCGATTACAATGACTGCAGCTGGGCGGAACCCTCATGGATTTTCTGCTGCTTCATGGCAGACGCCGATCCCTATGAGCTGGAGCGGCTCGTCGTGTGCGCTGCCGCCGATGTCAATAATGAGCGTGCGCAGGAGCTTTGCCAAAGGGCAGCATTTGAGCAGCTGACGCCCAATGTCGATTATCTGGATTCCAGCTCTGAGAGCATCGTCAACGCGGCGCGCAGCATGCGCAAGAGCGGCAACACATCCGGCGTGGCGAGCTGCACCACAAGCTGTCAGGAATCGGCAAGCGGCATCAACGCGGCGCGCCTTGCCATAGAACAGATCTGCGGGCATCCCTGCACGTTCACCGTTACTGCCAGCAAAGCGCAGACCCCGCCGCTCGACAAGCCCCTGGACGATGAGGGACTCGTTCTGTGGCACTATCGTGACCTCAACACCCCGGTTCCCGCCGTTAATGCACCGTCCGATTTTGTCAGCAGCCTTGTCGGAAAACTGGCTGCAGCAGATTTTTCCCTGAAAGTATGGTATGAAGCAGCAAAGGACTGTGCCGCAAAGCTTTCACCGGAACAGTATCATGAGCTATACGGTGTCATGGTCTATCCGCCCGCACAGAAGGACACTGAGATTTATGCCGAGGACTGGCTGTCGCGTGTTCAGTTTGCGGCGGTATGCATTCTGGCGCACATATCACTCCGCGAGATTGACAAAATCTGCAAGGGGCAGCTCGACTGGCCGATTATCCCGGCGTTTACCCTCGCCGCATGGCTTGCCTCACAGGATTCCGCCTATGTACAGTGGGCAGCAGGACTGTTAAGTCTCGTGCAAAGCCGCATATCGCGGAGTAACTACTGCTTTTTCGAATACGCATACACCTGCGCTGCCTATCTGCTGCCAGACCAGACGGAGGAATACTACGCGAAACTGTGGCAGTGGCGCCAGTCGTTGATGGAATTTTAAAAATAAGGAGTATCAGCTATGTACCAGGCAAAGAAAATCGGCATTTTTATCTCACACATATTTGGTGAGTTCCAGCGCAGTCTGTGTCAGGGAATCATTGACAAGGCAGCAGCGTTTGGCTATATCGTGGAAATCTTCTCCTCCACGGACGGGGAGGATGTCGGCAGCTACAGCTTAGGGGAAAGCAGCATCCTGCGCATTCCGAATTACGACGAATTTTCCGGCGTCTGCCTTGCCTCCGACACATACCTTCTGCCCTCGCTGAGAGAGCGCATCGCACAGACTCTCACGAAAAAGTGCACCTGCCCCATCATAGAAATCACACAGCGCAAGGCTTCTTTCCCAGCCGTCGTGCTGGATAACGACAAAGCTGCCGCCCAGCTGACAGAACATTTGATCACAGAGCACCACCACAGACGAATCTGTTATCTGGGAAACTGCCTGGAAAGCGATTTCTCCGAAAAACGGTTTCAATATTACAAAAGTGTCATGGATAAATACCAGCTGCCCGTATCAGAAAATGACTACTGCAGCTGTGACTATTCCCGCGAGGCCATCTCTGCCGCTGTCGACTGCTTTTTAAGACCAGATGCAAAGCCAGACTCCATCATCTGCTACAACGACCGCATGGCAATGTCCCTGATGGAAGCGCTGTACAACCGCGGCCTGCGTATTCCGCAAGACATTGCCGTTGTGGGTTTTGACAATCTGGAAATCGGCAGAAATGTCACGCCTGCACTGTCAACCGTCGCCTTCCCTATCTATGAGATGGGACAGACCGCGATGAACCTTCTGCTGGACACCTTCAAGGGAAAGGCACTTCCCGAACGCACCGTCATCACCGCGGAGCCGCTGTACCGCACCTCCTGCGGCTGCGCCAAAAAGAAGGACACACTGCCCGGCCTCTACGAAAACCGCCTGATGGAGCGCATAAACACGCTGGAAAACGCCATGCTGAACAATATCAAGATGACCACCACCCTCTGCCGCATCCGTGAACTGGACGAGGGCATGGAGCTTTTGGAAAAGTTTCTTCCGCGAATTGACAACTGTCATGAATTTTACATCTGCCTGTACCAGAATTGGGATTCCATTCCCTCCCATATCCGTGAGATTACCTCCGCACAGGAGGAATACAAGGATCAGGATATTCTGATGATGCCCTTTGCCTACAAGGACGGAAAACTTGCCCACCCATGCAGCTTCACCAAGAAGCATACCCTGCCGGACTATATCTACACCGATTCCCAGTCCGCCTACATTTACTCTCCCCTGTATTTTGAGGAGCGGGAATTTGGATATGTCGCCCTCTCCTACAAGGATAATATACTCGCTTACCAGTTCAATTTTCTCACATGGATTGTAAATGTGAGCCGAATGCTGCGAAATATCTGCGAATCCAGACAGACCGACCTGATGGTCAGCCGGTTGGAGGACATTTACATGAAAGATGACCTGACAGGGCTGTACAATCGTCAGGGCATCCACCAGCTCACTGTATCCTTTCTGGAACAGGCAAAAAAGGACAATGCGATTGTGCTTGTCATGGTGTTTGATTTAGATGGTCTAAAGAACATCAACGACAATTTTGGACATATGGAGGGCGATTTTGCCGTTCAAGTGCTGGGACACGCTTTGAGGCACAGCTGCGCTGACGAAGAGATGCTTCTGGCACGTGTCGGCGGGGACAAATTCTTTGCACTCTCCGCCGGTATGACCGAAGAAGCTGCCAGGGAAACGACCATGGCAGTCCACAAATATCTGGAGAATTACAACAAGCTCCACATGAAGAAATATAACATCCGTGTCAGCAGCGGCTACGCGTTGGAAGCTGCCCATAGCATCACGGATATCCAGAAACTATTCGATGCCGCCAGCCAGAAAATGTATGCAGAAAAGAAATCAAAAAGGGACTCGAACGTTGAAGCCAGGTAACGAACATCCTGAAATATGCAGTTCACCGGTCACGGAACTGCATATTTTTTCTGTACTCCGTGGGCGAAACCCCGCACTGGCTCTTGAAGAGTTTCATGAAATGCTTCTCGTTCTCGTAGCCGACTTTCTGGCTGATTTCTATGACGCGCATGTCCGTTTCTTCCAATAGGCGCTTCGCCTCATTCACCCGGAGCTCCTTCAGATAATTCACAAAATTTTTTCCTGTGTATTGTTTGAACACGTACGAAAACAGGGAATAGTTCATGGACACATAGTTGGAAATCACAGCCATGTTCAGGTCCTTGTCAAAATTTTCCTCAATAAAAGCAATCGCCTGTTTCATCCTGGACTTATTTCTGTAATCGTCAAACTCTGTATGAATCTTCTCATGAAATCCAATCAGCCAGACAGCCAGCTCCTCCATCAGCTCTTCGAGATTGGCAAACTGGTAAATATTCTGAAACCGCAGCAGCCCCTGCTCCTCCCCCTGTAAAACATTCTGGTATGTGCGGAACATCTCATCCATAAAAATGCCAATGCTCTTCTCCAACACACTCCCCGAATACCGGTCCCGCCTGATTTCACCCAAAAACAGCTCCATGAGTTTCAGCGCGCCGGAAATCTTGTCAGTGCCTGCCATCTGCACAATCTGATGTACCTTCTCTTCATCGACCTTTCCCCGCTCTTCCAACAGTGCCTCTGTGTACTCCACTTCGTGCTTTGCGCGCAGAAACGCCTCCTTCCTCGCCATCCTCGCTTCCGCATAGGCCTCCTTCAACTGTGCGACACCCGAATGCAGCCTGCTGATTCCCACATAAGCGTCCGCAAGCTCATTTTTCAGCAAAAACTCTTTGTTTTCCCGTCCGATGATATACACGCAGTTTCCCTCGATATCGCCAAGGCACAGATAGCTTGCGTTCTCTTCCGTCTCCTCCCCGGAATTTTCGAGACAGCACACCACATACTCTTTCGACAGCAGCTTCCTCTCAAACCGCTGTGTCACGTTCTGGATTTCCTTCTCCGTGATATGCTCATTCAATATCATATATTTGAGCTGCTGACAGCCGATTTCCCTCGTCTCTCTGTCGCTCTCGTTATTTTTCTGGATTTCCTCCTCCAGCTTTTTCAGGATTTCTACAATCTGCTCCCGCTCCACAGGCTTTAAGATATATTCCCTCACCCCCATGCGCAAGAGCTGTACCGCATAGGTAAAATCATCATATCCGCTGATTGCGACCGTCAGCGGCTTGTGCTCTAACTTCTGCATTGCCCCGACCAGCTCAATGCCGTCCATTTTGGGCATTCTGATATCTGTGAACATCACATCGATCTTCTGGCTGCCCAGGATCTCCAACGCGATCTGTCCGTTGTTGCATTCCATGATATTTTGAACCGGCACGCCGGAACGCTGTATCATCGCCCTGATTCCCTGGCGAATCATCTTCTCATCTTCCACAATCAATACTGTATTCAACTTCACACCTCCATTCCGTCAGATATTCATGCACCCTTGTACAAAGATCAGCACTGTTTTTCACTGCTGTCTGATCGACGCCGTACCTGTTAACGGAACACGCACCACAATTTTTGTATAACACCCCAGTTTTGACGCGATTTCAATACCGTAAGCATCGCCAAAGCTCATCTTGATCCTGTCCTGTACATTTTTTAAACCAATTCCATTTCCAGAACCGCCAGACGCTTCGATCTCACCCGCTATTTTCCTGTACAGCTGCACGACCTCCTCCTCACTCATACCCTTTCCCGCATCTGTAATCTCGATCATACAGTCTTTCCCGTCTGCAATTCCTTTGATGTAAATATTGGTATCCTCCGCCATCTGCTCAATCCCATGATAAATGGCGTTTTCGACGATCGGCTGCAGGGACATCTTGGGTATCTGCTGCTGATAAACGATATCTGGTATATTCAAGGACAGATAGATCTCATAGTCAAACCGCAAATTAATCAGCTTGAGGTAATTTCTGATATAGTCGACTTCCTGCTCCACCGTCACGTTCCCGGAATTCCAGCGCATACTGTAGCGCAGCAGCTTGCCAAAGGTCGTGATGGCATCTGAGATCTCGTACTTTTCTTCGATTTCAGCCATCATTTTGATGGATTCCAGCACATTGTAGATAAAGTGCGCATTAATCTGATTCTGCAACGGCTTGATCTCGGAGTTTTTTGCAAGCAGCTCCCG
>CAMWXA010000241.1 GCA_947178035.1 uncultured Lachnospiraceae bacterium
TCGAATATTCATTGCAAAGCCTCCCACCATTTCCTTTATAATTGCCATCGTGACAGCCAACGCAAACACATCCCCCACACTCGCCGATTGGCGATAATGTCATAGGATTTGGTCCCTTATTTCCCGCAGCTGCCACGATCATAATATTTCTATCCCACAAATATCGTATGTATTTTCGAAACTGTTCCCAGTCCTTAGGGTCAATCCCATCCTCCGATTCCATCTCAATTGATATATTGAGAATCCGTATGGGATATTTATCAATTAGTTCTGAAATCCATATTAAGCCATTGGTGAGATTTTTCAAACTTCCTCCACCTTTTTTGTCCAATACTTTGCCGCAGACCAGTGTACACTCTGGTGCGATTCCCCGATACCGGCCCCTGGACATGAACCCACTCCCGCCTAGAATCCCTGACACATGTGTCCCATGTCCGTTGTCATCATAATACATCTTCTTATCTGATATAAAATCTTTAAAAGCTACTATTCTCCCCCTCAAATCTGGATGTGCTGCCACGCCGCTGTCCAGGACCGCCACATAGACTCCTCTGCCGGTGTAAGGCGCCACTTCTCTATGATCGCAGCCGATCATACCGCGTACTCTATTCATTTTCATTCCCTCTGTAATGATCCGGATACCGGAATCATTACGTTGTATCTTCACATTAATATATGATGGAAATGCTTCAAAGTACACAAAAAGGCTCCTCGTTTTGAGAAGCCTTTGGAAAAATATGTTATTCGTTTCGAATCGCTGCGAGCGGGCTCAGTCTCATCGCACGGAGCGACGGAATAAAGCCAGCAACCATACCAATTACAATCGCAAACACAATCGCGAGTGGGCTCAGCCACAGCGGGATCCGGCAGATAGCACCTGTGATGCCCATATTTGCACCTGCCTCGCTTCCTTCGACCAGTCCATTGATCACCAGACTCATCGCATAGCTGAATCCGACTCCAACCACGCCACCGATAAATCCAATAAATCCGGCCTCCATCAGAAAAAGTCCCTGTATATTACGAATGTCACATCCTAACACTTTCATGACACCAATCTCTTTCGTCCTTTCATAGATGGACATCATCATTGTGTTGGTGATACTGATTGCTGCCACCAACATGGCAACTGCGCCGATTGCACCAAGCACCGCCTGTATTGTATTCATCGTGTCAATCTGTTGTTGAATCCACTCTGCCGAGCTGTAGGCATCATATCCCATATCCCTGAGCGCATCTGTCAGCGGTGTCACATTTTTCATATCATCGACTTGCACAATAACCTGTGAATAGAACAGCTCATTGTAAGGCTTACCATTTTTTCTGGTAGGCTGCCCAGGAATTGGATTCTTTCTAAATATTCGCTTCAGTTCTGTCTTCAATGCATCGATATCACAGAGCACGTATTGATTATTATTATTACTCCAATCTCCCAATTCACCCGCCATCAGTCCGCACGCCTCTATAATATATTTTTTAGGCTGCTTGACAGGTGTTCCGCCTTCGGAGGAATCTCCATACAGTGCATTGTAATACGCATCTGTGTCAAAAATCGTAAAAATCGGATCATTCATCAAGTCGATATCCGGTGCTTCGTTGTTATCCCAATAGGGGTAAGTATGTGTTTTTTCCACATAAAAGTTCATCAGAACATTGTTTCCATAGAAAAACTTAAGCTCTGTGTCTGAATCCGGCAGAGTGCCCTGTGCGATGGGAATATTCATCGTCTCAAATTCACCCTTCGTAATACCATATATGTTTAAATAACCCGCATATCTTCCAACCTTTGCAATCGCAGAAAAGTTCAGCCTCGGATAAACATCGCTGACATGTTCCATAGCCTTAAGCTGCTCTACAAACGTATCATCCAGCTGTTTTTCCTCCTGCTGTCCGCTGCTGCCATCACTTGATACAAAATAATAACCGCCTGAACTAATCTGAATCTGTGTCATGGAGGCATAGTCGGAATAACTGTCCAGCATGGACTGCCTGAGCCCATTTCCAAGTGCAACCATGACGACAATCGAGGTAACGCCGATCACCACGCCCAACACCGTAAGTACTGTACGGAGTTTGCGCTTCCATAGGTTGGAAATACTCATGCGCAATAAGTCAAAGAATTTCATTATTTATCATCCCCATCCAACAAATCCATATCTTCCTGATGTTTCTTTGCTTTTCTCTTCTTTGATATAATAACTGCGATGATCACAATCACGACAATCACTGCCGCTGCGATACCGATAACCGCAATGAGCGGAATTCCGTTTTGAACTGGCTCCTCCTCTATTGGTTCCATGGGAAAATCATCTATCATGCTATCGTCAAACGTCATCTCATAAACATAGAGATTCAGATCTTTCTCATAGCGTGTCTCATTTCCCGCCTCGTCCTCATAGGTGACAACAGCCTTGACGATACCTTCCCCGGTATCCGGTGCAATACCCGTCAACATGGAATCCACGTTTCCTGTGTTTCCGGGAGAAATATTTCCAAGATAAGTGATTCCACTGTCTACTGTACCACCTTCATAAGTGACTTTTACGTTATACAATGTTGTCTTTCCAGTGTTGAAGATACTAAACATGACATTGGACTGATCTCCCACCGCAATCGATTCTGGCATAATCTCCGCAGAACCAGTATCAAGCTTTGCCTCCTGCTTGATTGGTATTGAAACCTTTGCAGCATCGGACAGATTCACCTGTTCTTCTGTATCATACTTCATGTTTACTGTAAGTACATATGGCTTCTGTGAAAGGTCGGACTTGGCCTCCATCTCGATGCTCATATCATATGTCTCTCCCGGCGCAATTCTGTCTTTGTAGACAGAGCTCGAACCAGATGTCGGCAGAAAGGCCGCATAGGTGGCATCTGCATCTTTGCCTTCCACTGTTGCTTCCATATTGAAGAGCACATTCTCAACCGCAGTCTCTCTGGATGTATTCTTAACGCTCACTGTCAGGTTAAAAGTGGAACCAGCATAAACTACCTCAGGCTCCGTCCGATAACCTGTTACAATAATTCGCGGATTTGCTGTTCTTTTATCCTCATCTTCCTCGTCGTCAGGATACTTGATCAATGTCTTCTCAGGATTGGCTCCTTTGATATTGATATAAGTCGTAATATCTGTCTCCACCAAAGTGCCGTTCTCATAATAAGTCACATGAAAAGGCAGTGGATAACACCCCGTAAGCACGTCACTCCTGACATTGAAATTCCATCCAATATCCATTCGCTTACTGTATGCATCCGTCAGATCACTTGCCGCCTGTATCATTTGTATTATCTGCGCATCGTATGCCTGTCCGATATCAAACGGCCACTTCGTCTTATCATTTGATACAGTCGGTGTCACGACAACGTCCTTGATATCCGACTTTCCCAGATTAATCAGCGACAATACGACAAAGGTCTGCTCTCCATAGTTCGCGCTCGTAATCGGAACCTCATTGGAAAGCATCAGAAACTTCTCTGTCCCTGTCGGCGGAGTCTCATTGGCAATCTCATCCAGATATCCCTGCACCTCAGCCTTATAGCTCGTGAGCTCTGACATCGTAAGCCCTGCGTTCTTCATGTATGTCATGGCGCTGTTGTAAATTTTGTCCATGCGTCTGAGCTGGTCCTCCGTCAATTTAAAACGCATCTTCAGATCGCTGTAGTGCCGATTCAGCTCTCCCCGTATCTGATCCTTCCACGCGTCTGATGCATACTGGTCACTAGGTTCATTATAAGAATTGTTGTTTTCTTCTGTTTTGTTATCTTGATCTTCCTCATCCGCAAAGACAGTCAATGTATTTCCACATAAGAAAACTGTCATAAATATCAGTACCAATATCTTTTTCCATTTTTTCATATTCATCCTCCATCCCGAGTATTTTACTCCCCTTTTTCATGGTTGTTCTCTTCGCTGCTTTTATTGACCACTTCTGCAGTTCCCGCGTTCACATTCTCCGTATTGTCAACCATGTCCACAATCTTACCATCCACAATACGAATAATTTTGTCCGCAAAACTCGCCAGCGTGTTGTCATGCGTTACCATGATCAGTGTTCGCTTCTGTTCCCGCACGACATTCTGCATCAGATTCATAATCTCCCTCGATGTGTTAGAATCGAGATTTCCTGTAGGTTCATCAGCGAAGATAATTTCTGGATTGACCACCAGTGCCCTCGCCACACCGACACGCTGCTGCTGTCCTCCTGACATCTGGTTTGGCCGGTGATCCCAATATTTGTCAAGTCCTACCAGATGCACCATCTTCTTTGCCCGCTTTGTGCGTTCCCTTTTGGATACCCCTTGAAAAGTCAATGGAAGCGCAACATTTTCCACCGCATTCATCGTACCCATGAGATTAAAAGACTGAAAGATAAATCCAATGTGTTCCCGCCGAAAACGAACAAGCTGATTTTCACTCTTCGTCTCCATGTGCTCACCGATGATTACAATCTCACCCTTCGTCGGTTTTTCCAAACCCGCAAGCATATTTAAAAGTGTTGACTTCCCCGAACCAGAGGTACCTACTATGGCACAGAATTCGCCGCGGTTGATACTAAAACTCACCCCATTTAGTGCGCGCACCCTGTTCTCACCGATGCGGTACACTTTATATAAATCCTTCACTATAATGACCGGTTTGGATTTTTCCTTCTTTGATTGCTCGATTACAGTATCTGACATTTCAACCTCCCTACTTCCATTTCCGTTACAGTTCAGCCCTGATGAACTATAACAATTCCTCCTTTCATTCGCAACTGTATTGCTTGAATTAATACAGTTCATACGCTCTCCATTGAAATCATAGCACACATTATACAAAGTTGCAACCTGTATGTGTAAAAAGAGAGGATAAGATTACTTAATCTTATCCCTTCTTTTTTACTTATTTTAAGTTCCTAATATTCATAATCCACATACTCTGTGTCTTTGCGAAGTTTGCCATGGACAACATTCTTTCTGTACTCGCTGTTATCATCGCTTTGATACTTGATTCCTTTCCTGTGGTCCGCCATGACCTCTCTCTGATTATCTGTCAGGGAATTCGTAATCTCGCTTTCCACAATCATAATATCTGCAACCTGGGTAATCGGAGCATACGCAAACTCACTAAACTCCGTGTAGTATGTATTCATCATCACATACTCGCCTGTATCCACATCAGACGGATAAATGTCGACAGCCTTATCATACCCTGTCTTGAACTGGAAAATTGCAAGCTGTCCTTTTAACTCAATGCTGCTGTTAAATAAATACTGTACTGTTCTGGCGCCAGAATCATCGACTGATGCACTCTTGGTCACCTTGAGGTCAATATCATTTTTGACCTTATCTTCATAGAGCATCTTAAAGGATACACCGAGCTCGTCATCAATCTTAGTGTACAGAATCACCTTTTGACCTACATAACTATTGTAAATATCCTTCTTGATGATCTTTTCCTTATTCAGTGTCAGATATACAAATTCATATCCCAGTTCTGCTGCGGTTCTTTGCGCGTCTGCAATCTGTTTATCTTCATTGTTCTTAATACCGATTGCCCCTGCGGAAGTGACAGAATCCATCTTGACATAACAGATCACGCCGATGTCAATCCGATACCACCCATTAGAGTATGCACCGATTACCCTCACTGGAAGGTTGGCGCCAAGTGTCGTAAGAACAGTTGATGTATAAGTAGGTTCTGCATATACCACACAGTTCTCCTTCGTGTAATATACATCCTGCATTGCTGTATAGGTAGGCCCTTTCGCGTATGACACCATATCTGCACTCACAGGAGTAACACAAACTGCAGCAGCCATCAATACTGTGATGACAATATTCTTTAACTTATTTCGCATCTTATCTCCTCCTGTTATCAATAATTCTCAATCTCCGCACTTTCAGGAAATGAATTCTTCTGATAAGAGCATCTTGCGTTAATCGTTACAGATGTAATCGCACTGCCCTCAAATGCAGACGAACCTATGCTGATCGTATTTCTTGGTATCGATACATTCTCCAGCGCCGTACACCCAGAAAATGCACTATCACCAATACTAATCACAGATTTTGGAAACGTCACATCTGTAATTCCTGTACAATCTGCAAACGCCGACTCTGGTATCGCTTCAATCCCTGATTTGATCTCAAGTGTCTCAATGCCAGAACAACCCTGGAATGCATTTGTTGTCAATACCTGCATCGTGCCAGGAAGCCTTACATTCGTAATCGCCGTGCAACCCTCAAAAGCACTCTCACCAATAAATTCCAAATCACTTGGCCATTTCGTCAAAGCCATCGCTGTACAGTTCGCAAATGCTTCTTTCTCCACTCTCTTCAATGAAGAAGGAAGCTTTGTCATCTCCATCTTGCTGCAGTTGTTAAATGCCTGTTCCCCAATTATCTCAATATCGTTTGTCAGTTTGACAGTTCGAAGGTCTGTACATTCATTAAACGCCTTTTTGCCAATGCTGGTCACACCATCTGGTATCGTAATCCGCGTAAGTCTCGAGCAGCTGTCAAAGACACTTTCTCCCATTTCTGTCAGACTGTCAGACAAAGTCACATCAACTAAAAGCTCACTGCTCTTAAACACATTCTTTCCGAGCTTCGTAACCGTATTCGGAAGCGATACACGCACAAGTGTTTTGGAGCTCGCAAATGCTGAGTCCGATATCTCTGTCACCGGCTGACCATCTATCGTTTCCGGGATATCGAGTGATGTCGCACTTCCAACGTATTTTTTAAGAACCACATGATCTTTGTACAGTGTATACTCATACTC
>CAMWXA010000242.1 GCA_947178035.1 uncultured Lachnospiraceae bacterium
GCTTCGTTCGGGTCATTGATCATCACGAGCTTCCAGTCCTTGTGAATCTCACCTTCCTCCGGCTGATACAGCCCAAAAAGCACGCTCATGAGTGTCGATTTACCTGCTCCATTCTCTCCAAGCAGCGCATGTATCTCACCCTTTTTCAGCTGCAGTGTGATATTGTCATTTGCTATGATGCCTGGAAACTTTTTTGTGATATGCAGCATCTCAATCGCATACTCAGCCATCCTATACTACCTCCCTTCATGTAATAAAACTGTACTTATGAAAAAAGGGAGTTAAACTGCTCCCTTTTTACAATCTGAAAATCAAAGTACGCCGCTAGCTCTTTACTTAATGCTGCCGTAGTCTGTCACTTTGACGGTTGTTGACGGCATTGCTGAAATATCGCTGGATACTGTGACCTCGCCACTGTACATCGCCTTTACAAGTGCACGGTAGTCATCTTCTGTAAATGTATCGCACCATTGAGTAGTCTTGATTGGCAGCTGTACATAATTCTCCTCAGGATTCTCTGATACAAGGCCAAGATTTTCGATCTTTCCTACATAATCGTTCCACTTTCCGTCCCTGATATCATTGAGAACACTGTTGACTGTCGCAGAAAGCCCTTTCATTGCCGATGTAACTGTCATACCCTCTCCATAGTTGGCATCGATAACTGGCTGCTGGTCAGAATCAACACCGATTACCTTTCCTCCAACTTTACCTGCTGCCTCTGCAGCCGATGTGAAGATTCCGCCTCCGCAGGCAAACACAACTTCAACATTCTTTGTTCCATACCATGTATCCATAGCACTTGTGATATCAGCATCACCATAGAACTGTCCACCGCATACGTACTCAACTTCGACTTCATCCGCAATCCCGAGCTCTGTCGCTGCTGCGTCAATTCCCTGTACATAGCCATATCCGAAACGCGTAACTGCCGGAACGGACATACCGCCAAGGAATCCAAGATGCTTATAGCCTGCTTTCACTGCCGCATAACCTGCCATATACCCGGAAAGTTCCTCCTGATATGTACAACAGTAGACATTGTCTTGATTGTAATAATCTGTCACTGTATAATCTGCTGGATTGTAAGTATATCCTTCTCCTACACCCTTCTCGCAGATATCGCCGGCGCCAACGTCAAGTGCCACAAATTTGACATCTGGATACATGTCTGACTGTGAGACAACCGCTGCTGCAAACATATATCCCGGCATAACAATGACATTTGCACCACCAGCTACTGCCTGGTCAACGCTTGCGTTCCTGGCCTCGTCAGAATCGCTGTCAGGCTTGTAGTACGTAAATGGCACACTATTTGCCTCTGCCCAGCTCTTGCAGGATTCATAAGTCGTCTGGTTAAAGCTCTGGTCTGTGATATCGCCTGAGTCTGTGATCATTGCAATATTCATGTCAGACGCCGCTGCCTCGGATCCCTCTGTCCCAGCCGCCTGTGAACCGGCATTTTCCGTACCAGCTGCATCTGCGTTGGAGCTGTCTGCGCTGGAATTGCTCGTGTCCGCATTATTCGTATCAGTGTTTCCGTCCGAACCGCACGCTGCCAGTGATACCACCATAGCAGCAGCCAGCATGAGTGACAATGCTTTCTTCTTCATAAAATTTTTCCTCCTTAGTCAACACTATGTGTTACATGCTAACTATAACATAAATATCAAAATAGTTCAAGAAAACTGACTTAATTTCGTCTGTTATACCATCAAAAAAATCGAATAGCGGGAAAAACCTTTCCTCTACTCGTCGCGTGCCCCATGCGCCGCCTTAGCGGCATCTTTCCTATGCAAGGGCTGTGCATGAAAAAGCCAAAGGATGGCACTGCGCATTCCTTTGGCTCTTGCTTCTTATTTCTTCAATTTGCTCTTTCTATAAATAATATCATCTCTCGCCGGCCCATTGCTCACGAGTGTAATTGGATAACCAATCTGCTCCTCGATAAACTCCACATATCTGCGGCAGTTCTCTGGAAGCTCCTCGTAATTTCTGATGCCTCTGATATCGCTCTTCCAGCCGGGCAGCGTCGTGAACACTGGCTTGGCCTTCTCCAGCTTCGCAGTGACAGGGAACAGCGTCGTAACCTCCCCGTCAATCTCATATCCTGTACATACAGGAATCTCGTCGAGATACCCGAGCACATCAAGCACGGTAAAGCAGACATCCGTCGTTCCCTGCAGGCGGCAGCCGTACTTGGACGCCACACAGTCGAACCATCCCATACGTCTCGGACGTCCTGTTGTAGCACCGTACTCTCCGCCATCCCCGCCGCGGCGTCTGAGCTCGTCAGCCTCGTCTCCGAATATCTCTGATACAAAAGCGCCTGCGCCGACCGATGATGAATAAGCCTTACATACTGTATAGACTTCCTTGATCTCATAAGGCGGTATTCCCGCACCGATCGCACCGTAAGCCGCAAGTGTCGATGAGGATGTCACCATCGGATAAATGCCGTGATCTGGATCTTTTAATGTTCCGAGCTGACCTTCCAGAAGAATATTCTTTCCAGCCTTCAACGCCTCATCAAGGTATGCAGAGACATCATACACATAAGGCTTGATCATATCTCTGTATCCATGCAGTGTCTCGAGCAGCTCTGCTGGAACAATTGCAGATTTGTGATACAAATGTTCTAATATTACATTTTTCTGTTCTGCCACACGCTCGATTTTCTCTTTCAGAAGCTCCTCGTCAAAAAGCTCATTTACCTGAAAACCGATCTTTGCATATTTATCTGAATAAAACGGAGCAATGCCTGACTTGGTGGAGCCAAACGACTTTCCACCCAGACGCTCCTCCTCGTACTGGTCAAACAATACATGATACGGCATCACAATCTGTGCCCTGTCTGATACCAGAATCCTGGGCATCGGCACGTTTCTGTCAGTGATCGACTTGATCTCATTCATCATTATCGGAATATCCAGTGCCACACCATTGCCGATAATACTTGTCGTATGATTATAAAATACGCCTGAAGGCAGGGTGTGAAGTGCAAACTTGCCGTAATTGTTCACAATTGTGTGTCCTGCATTTGCACCGCCCTGAAAACGGATAACAATATCTGCCTCGCGCGCGAGCATATCGGTAATCTTACCTTTTCCCTCGTCGCCCCAATTAGCTCCTACTACTGCTTTTACCATTGACATACCTCCGGTTCTCTTTACTTCACTGTAGATTCCTGTACGCGGAGAATACCCGCACTCCGGGCGTTCTCCTGTGTGATAAAAGTCTGCTGCACAGATTTTTATCACACTTCCCGTCATGTCGGCGCAGCCGACACAAACAATCCGCTAATTATCATACAACTTTTTGACGAATAAGTAAAGAATAATTATTCATTTACTTAAACATTTATTTCCGTTTTGACTCCAAGCTCAGAATGGTTTGCCTCGATCACTGGCCTGACCACCTTGTCGAGGAAGTTGTCAACCTGTATCGGCGATCTGCCCACATACCTGGTTGGGTCCATCGCTGTCTGAAGCTGTTCCAATGTCAGATTGAATTCCGGATCCGCAGCGATCAGTTCCAGCAGATTGTTGTCCTTTCCCTCCACCTTGACATTCTTTCCTGCTTCCATGGAAAGTGTCCTGATTTTCTCGTGAAGTTCCTGCCTGTTTCCACCGTTTTTCACAGCATCCATCATGATATTTTCCGTTGCCATAAATGGCAGCTCTGCCATCAAATGCTTTGTGATCACTTTGTCGTAAACCACAAGTCCGTCAACCACATTGAGACACAGATCGAGAATGCCATCAACTGCAAGAAATCCTTCCGGAATCGAAAGTCTCTTGTTTGCAGAATCATCCAGCGTCCTCTCAAACCACTGAGTCGCAGAAGTGATTGCAGGATTTAAAGCATCGATCATCACATAGCGGGACAATGATGCAATGCGCTCAGAACGCATCGGATTTCTCTTGTACGCCATCGCTGAGGAACCAATCTGGTTTTTCTCAAAGGGCTCCTCCACCTCTTTTAAGTGCTGCAATAACCGGATATCATTTGACATCTTGTGCGCGCTTGCCGCAATCCCAGCGAGAATGTTCGCCACTCTGGTATCCACCTTTCTGGAATACGTCTGTCCTGACACGGCATAGCACTCCTTGAAGCCCATCTTGGCAGCGATCATCGGATCAATCTTGTCAATCGTCTCCTGGTCGCCGTCAAACAGTTCCAAAAAGCTTGCCTGCGTGCCTGTCGTCCCCTTGGAACCAAGCAGTTTCAGACTTCCCGTCACATACTCCAAGTCTTCGAGATCCATCAGAAATTCCTGCATCCAGAGCGTAGCGCGCTTTCCTACCGTGGTAGGCTGCGCCGGCTGGAAATGTGTGAAGGCAAGCGTTGGCAGACTCTTGTACTTCTCGGCAAACTTTGCAAGCTCGTCAATCACATTTACAAGCTTCCTGTGCACAAGCTTCAGCGCCTCATTCATCACGATAATGTCCGTGTTATCCCCCACATAGCAGGAGGTTGCCCCCAGATGAATGATGCCTGCCGCCTTCGGACACTGCTGCCCGTAAGCATACACATGACTCATCACGTCATGGCGGACAAGCTTTTCGCGCTCCCTTGCCACCTCGTAATTGATATCCTCCGCATGTGCCCTCAGCTCGTCGATCTGCTCCTGTGAGATGACCGGCTTGCCGTTCTCACTCAGTCCCAGCTCCATCTCTGTCTCCGCCAGGGCAATCCAGAGCCGCCTCCATGTGCGGAACTTCATATCCTGTGAAAAAATGTACTGCATCTCCTTGCTGGCATAGCGCTCAGAAAGGGGGCTTGTATATCTGTCTGTACTCATATTTTTCTCCTTATTTCTCAAAATCACCCCGGATATCCTGCGCCGGCGGATCGATCGGATAATTTCCGTCGAAGCACCCTGTACAGATACCCAGTCCGTCCACCATACCCTTTAATCTGTCTATATTCAGATATCCAAGCGAATCCGCGCCTATGATATCCCTGATCTCATCGATCGTCCTGTTATTCGCGATCAGCTGGTCTTTCTCTGGAACATCCGTTCCAAAATAGCAGGGCCACAGAAACGGCGGCGAGCTGATGCGCACATGTACTTCCTTTGCTCCAGCCTCCCGGAGCATCCGCACGATCCTGTCCGAGGTCGTTCCGCGCACGATAGAATCATCGATCATGATAATACGCTTCCCGTTCACCGCCTCCCTGAGGACATTGAGTTTAACCTTCACACTCGACTCACGGCTGCTCTGTTTCGGCTTGATAAAGGTTCTTCCCACATAGCCGTTTTTCACAAAAGCAGTGCCGTACGGTATCCCCGACTGCAGCGAATAGCCAAGCGCCGCCGCATTTCCCGACTCCGGCACACCCACGACAAGATCTGCCTCAACAGGTGAATCCATGGCAAGAAAACGCCCGGCCTGAATGCGCGACGCGTACACACTCACCCCGTCGATATGACTGTCCGGCCTTGCAAAATAGATGTACTCAAAGATACACCTCGCCTCCCGCTCCTTTGGAAGTGCGCGCGACAGGTCTGAAATGATCCCTCCGCCGGGCGTGATCGTGACCGTCTCACCCGGAAGCACATCCCGCACAAACGCCGCGCCGATCGTATCCAGCGCACAGGTCTCTGATGTGATGATATAGCTGTTCTCCCGCTTTCCAATACAGAGCGGTTTAAAACCATAGGGGTCTCTCGCGCCAATCAGTTTTCTCGGACTCATGACCACCAGAGAATAAGCACCCTTAATCTTCTGACACGCACGGTTGACCGCTTCCTCGACAGTTTTGGTATTGAGCCGCTCCCTTGCGATATGGTAAGCGATCACCTCAGAGTCGATTGTTGTCTGGAAAATCGCACCCGTGTATTCCAGATCGTGCCGGAGCTCCGCCGCATTGATCAGATTTCCGTTGTGTGCCAGCGCCAGAGTGCCCTTCACATAATTTAACACGAGCGGCTGGGCATTTTCCCGCGTGGAAGCACCCGCCGTCGAGTAGCGCACATGTCCCACGCCGATATCACCCTTCATCGGCTCCAGATTGTCCTGCGTGAACACTTCATTGACAAGTCCCATGCCTTTGTAGGATACCACTTTCCCCTTCGGGCCGCTCGTCTCGCTGACTGCAATACCGCAGCTCTCCTGTCCCCTGTGCTGCAGCGCAAAGAGTCCGTAATAAATCGTGGAGGCGACATCCTGACCGTCGAAATCATAGATGCCAAAGACGCCGCACTCTTCCTTCAAACCAGTATCGTCAAGCGTCCTGTCGATATCTTCATTATACATAAATTTTTCTCATACCCCTCGATCATTCGAACCTAAACAAACACTTTTCCTGTGAGCAGTTCAAACGCTTCCTTATACTTGTCAACTGTCCTGGTGACAACTTCGTCCGGCAGCAGATTGTCATTGTCAGGGTTTGCCTTGAGCCAGTCTCTCACAAACTGTTTGTCAAAAGATGGCTGTCCCTTACCAGCCTCATACCCTTCCAGCGGCCAGAAACGTGAGCTGTCCGGTGTGAGCATTTCGTCGCCGAGCACCACATTTCCGTTCTCGTCAAGACCAAACTCAAACTTGGTGTCCGCAATGATGATCCCCTTGCTCAGTGCATAGGATGCGCACTTATTATAGAGAGCTATTGTTGCATCCTTGATCTTTGTGGCATACTCCCTGCCCTTTCCGGGGAACTTTGCCTCGAGCACTTCGATGCTCCGCTCAAAGGAGATATTTTCGTCATGCAGTCCAATCTCAGCCTTTGTGCTCGGTGTGTAGATC
>CAMWXA010000243.1 GCA_947178035.1 uncultured Lachnospiraceae bacterium
TATGTTTATAAGAGACAGGATATAAATGGTAACATATTGTCAGATTTGCACAAAATGTATTGAAAAATAAAGAATGCTGTGTTATAAATATATCTGATGATAGATTCGTTGCCAATCAGCAAAGAAAATCCACATAAAAATATAAGAAAACAGATAAAGTGGTAAAGGGGAAAAATTATGGATATGATGAAAGAAAAAGAGGCGGCTCGAATAGTCAGCACATATATCGAGAAAGAAATGTCAGAGTATAGGAAAGTTACGGAAAAGGAGCTCCGTTCAGGCGGGATCACACCAGAGGCCAAAGAGGCGTTCAGCAGAAAACCATACTATGGTGTCTCGAAGATAAACCTCAAGAACCGCCCGGTACTGAGATGATACATTATTTGCTGTTTACGCCTCCAATAATGCATAAAATTGTGCCAAAATCAGATGGGCGCGAACAGTAACGATTGATAAAGGACATCAAAAATTTATACAAAGTCTTGTGGAAACTCCAGACATAATATGCTATAATGAAAACGGAATTACTGAAAACGGAAATGCAGTTTATGGAGGAGGATGCATATGAAAATGAGATGTAAAAGAGGATTGGCGATATTTCTGGCAGTAGTTATGGCCTTTTTTGTCATGCCGCCATTTACAGCAAAAGCGGAGGGCAATACCTGGGTCAGCCTGGGGAATGGCTGGCACAGCTTACAGGGAACAGATATCAAGGTCAGGATCGCAGATGATATCATACGAATAGAGGGAACTGGTGCTCTTCCGGATGCAGATTACTGGAAGCTGTATGAGAGACCATGGCATACGTCCTCTGCGACGCATCTGCAGATTGCCGGTTCGATCACTTCCATCGGCGCCTATTCTTTTTACAAGTGTTCAAACATTAAGCATATTACAATTTCCACAAGTACCTTTATCGAGAATAAAAATGCTTTTGAGGGGATTTCCTACTGTCCAATTTTCCGGGTTGTGGATGCGGATGTGCAGACACGCATGTTTGGCACAATTCCATACACGAGCCTTGACAGTATTCAGGCCTTTGCGCAGGCCAATTCAATGGGGGCGTGCTATATCCTGGACAATGCCAGAAAAGCGGCAGCATTTCAGAATAGTACCAATCCGACCATCTGCAACGTATATCGCGCGGATGATGAGAAAGCGCCATGGAACAGTGTAGAGGGCAATGAGAATGGAAATCAGGCGACAAACATTCTGCGTCTCTCCCCGAATACGCCGGACTCTTCGCTGAAAGTGTCAGCACAGAGACTGTATCCAGGGCCAGCTTGTTATGAGGCGTTTGCTGCATTTATCGGTGATTACACGTTTGCCACCACCTTTAATATCAGTGTGGCAAAAGGGTCGCAGCCTGTCTATCAGTCGAATGCGGAGATGGAGTACATCCTTACAATTCCGGCTGAATACCGCAGTGCATTGAGAAGTTTCCGCCTGCTGGCAATCGGTACAGGAGCAGTTTATATTTACGATGATCTTGACACAGCGGCAGAGACGATTACTTTCAGAACGGATAAACCGACTACCGCATACGCGTTAGTATATAAATAAGGAGCGAAAAGGTTTCTTAAGGGATGGAGAAAAAGTAAAATGGCAAGTGTTAGCATTGAACGAGTAATTGAAAAGTTTAAGCTCAAAAATCTCACACCGGAGATTGATGTGGAGAATATCAAAATACATCAGCCGGATATTAATAGACCAGCGCTGCAGCTGGCCGGATATTTTGAGCATTTTGAGGAAACAAGACCCCAGATTATCGGGTTTGTGGAATATTCGTATATGAAAAATCTTCCTGAGGATAGAAAAAACGAAGTTTATCCAAGGGTAATATCAGAGAAAACACCCTGCATTATTTTTTGCCGGGGGCTGCATCCGGATGAGATGTTCATGGAGAACGCAATCAAGAATAACGTTCCCCTGCTGGTCACAGAAAAGACAACTTCTGCATTTGAGGCAGAGATTATCCGATGGCTGAATGTCAAGCTCGCGCCCTGTATTTCTGTCCATGGCGTACTTGTGGATGTTTACGGTGAGGGCGTGTTGATTACTGGGGAGAGCGGCATAGGCAAGAGTGAGGCAGCTCTTGAATTAATCAAGCGTGGCCATCGTCTGGTATCGGATGATGTCGTGGAGATCAGAAAGGTGAGCGATGATACACTCATTGGCTCGGCGCCTGATATCACACGCCACTTTATCGAGCTGCGCGGTATCGGAATCATCGATGTGAAAACATTATATGGTGTGCAGAGTGTCATGGATACCACCAATATCAACCTTGTTATTCGTCTGGAGGATTGGGACAAAGAGAAAAAATATGACAGATTAGGTCTGGAAGAAAACTACACAGAATATCTTGGTAATAAGATAGTGTGTCATAATATTCCAATTCGACCAGGGAGAAACCTGGCTATTATCTGCGAGTCGGCAGCAGTCAACTACCGTCAGAAGAAGATGGGATACAATGCTGCGCAGGAGCTGTACCAGCGTGTGCAGAACTCGCTGTCAAAGCCGCGTGAGGATGATGAAGCATAAAGGAGAGAATACTATGGGCAAATTTTGTTTTGGTGTGGACCTGGGTGGTACGACAGTAAAGATTGGCTTGTTTGACCCGGAAGGGATGGTGCTGGAAAAGTGGGAGATACCGACCAGAAAAGACGGGAATGGGAGTAAAATCCTTCCAGATATCGCTGAGGCTATTTTGAATAAGACAGCAGAGAAAAAGATTGCAGCAGAGGATGTGATCGGTGTGGGAATCGGCGTTCCAGGGCCGGTGGATGAGCGTGGTGTAGTGCATAGAGCAGTCAATCTCGGCTGGGATGTGATCGATATCAACGAAACGCTCGGCGGGCTGCTGAACATGCCTGTAAGAGCGGGAAATGATGCAAATGTAGCAGCGCTCGGCGAAATGTGGTGCGGCGGCGGTAAGGGCTGCACGAACATGGTTCTCGCCACACTTGGCACGGGTGTAGGTGGCGGTATTATCGTCAATGGAAAGATGGTGACAGGTGCGACAGGTGCAGGTGGAGAGATTGGCCACATCCATATTGAGGACAATGAGCCGGAGGCTTGTGGCTGTGGCAATCATGGCTGCCTGGAACAGTATGCCTCCGCGACTGGAGTGGTGCGGCTGGCAGAACGGAAGCTGGCAGCATCGGCGCAGGACAGCGTACTCAGAACTGCAAAGGCGGAAGGACGGCTCAGCGCAAAGGCTGTATTTGACGCTGTCAAAGCGGGCGATACACTCGCATGTGAGGTGGCAGAGCAGTTTGGCGACTATCTTGGGAAGGGATTTGCGGCAATCGCAGGTGTTGTCAACCCAGAGGTATTCGTTCTCGGAGGCGGCGTATCCAAAGCAGGTGAGATTTTGTGCGAATATGTTTCAAAATATTACACAAAATATGTATTCCACGGAGCAGCGGATGCACAGTTTAAGCTTGCGACGCTCGGAAATGATGCTGGCATCTACGGTGCAGCAAAACTTGTATTGGAATAAAAATATAGATATTAAAGAGGTAATCGTTTGAAAGAGTTTCATGAGGATGCAAAACAAAAACTCTGCCAAAGACTGTCCGGTGTTGTACAGCCGGAGCAAATACTTGTGAATGAAAAGATGTCAGCTCACACCACCTTTCGCGTGGGTGGTGAAGCTGACATCTTTGTGGAAATAAAGACTTCTGCGGATCTGGAAAACGTGCTTGCAGTGCTGCGGTCAGAAGGGCTTTCTAAGCGGAACGAAGACTTTTATCTTCTGGGAAACGGCAGCAATGTACTTGTCAGTGACAGGGGCATCAGAGGTGTAGTACTCCATATGTCAAGGGAATACGGAGGGATTTTTTTGGCTGAGAATGGCACAACACTTGTCTGCGAGGCAGGGGCTGCGCTTGCAGCAATCGCACACAGGGCTTGTGAGAGCGGGCTGACGGGATTCGAGTTTGCCGCGGGAATTCCAGGCAGTCTTGGCGGTGCGATCGTAATGAATGCGGGGGCATATGACGGGGAAATGCGTCAGGTTGTAGAGAGCGTGCGGTTGATGGCGCCTGACGGAACGACCGTTGAGAAGCGTGCGGAAGAAATGGACTTTTCCTACCGGCACAGCATTTTGAAAGAGGAACCGCTGATTGTGCTGAATGTGACGATTGCGCTTGCATCTGGCAGTCAGCAGGAGATCAGGGCAAAGATGGAAGACCTTGCGGCAAGGAGGCGCAATAAGCAGCCATTGGAATACCCGAGTGCCGGCTCTACCTTCAAGAGACCGGCGGGACATTTTGCAGCAAAGTTAATAGAAGATGCAGGGTTGAGAGGTTTTTCGATCGGAGGGGCGCAGGTTTCAGAAAAACACTGCGGCTTTGTTGTAAACAAGGGGAATGCCACTGCAGCAGATATTTACACACTGATTATGGAAGTGCAAAAGCGGGTGAAGGCTTCCACGCAGGTTACAATTGATCCTGAAGTCATTTTGCTGGGATTTTGATATAGCGTTTCAACAGGGTGGTTTGGGATTAGAGAAAGGATGAACGGATGAGATTTGTGATTGTTACCGGTATGAGCGGCGGCGGGAAATCGACCGCCATGAAAATGCTTGAGGATGCGGGATATTACTGTGCGGACAATATGCCAGTACCTCTCATTGAGAAATTTATGGAGCTTTTGGCAATGCCAGATAACGGGATATTAAAGGTGGCATTGGGACTTGATGTCAGGGCTGACCAATCCTTTGAGGATGTCAATCAGCTTGTGGCACGCCTGCGAGAGACCTATACCTTTGAGATTCTGTTTCTCGAGGCGGCAGACAGCGTGCTGCTCAAGCGCTACAAAGAGTCAAGACGTGTTCATCCCCTGTCAGTCGATGGTGACTTGATGAGTGGTATCACAAGGGAACGTGCGCTGCTTGCAAGCATCAAACAGGCAGCGGACTATGTAATCGATACGACAAATCTGCTGACAAGAGAACTGAAAGCGGAACTTGACCGCATTTTTGTCAGCAATCAGGCATACAACAGCCTGATGGTGAATGTCTTGTCATTTGGATTTAAAAATGGAATTCCACAGGACGCGGACCTGGTGTTTGACGTGCGTTTTCTGCCGAATCCGTTTTATATTGACGAGTTAAAGCAGAAGACAGGGCTTGACCGGGAAGTGCAGGATTATGTCATGGGCTTTCCGGAGGCCCATGAGTTTGTGGACAAGCTCACAGACATGGTAAATTTTCTGATTCCGCATTATATTAATGAAGGAAAATATCAGCTTGTCATTGCGATCGGGTGCACTGGTGGACAGCACAGAAGTGTGACGCTTGCCGGGGAACTGTATAAGCGGTTGAAAGACCAGGGCGATTATGGACTCACACTTCGTCATAGGGATACGAAGTGACAGACGAAGTGAGGTGTGCTATGTCTTTTTCAGGAGAAGTAAAAGAAGAGCTAGTACGAATTGAAAATGACGCGAGGCACTGTCAGATTGCAGAACTTGCCGCGATCCTGATCTATTCTGGCGCAGTCAGAACAGATGGCTCTGATGTGAAACGCATTCTGATCCAGTCAGATGCTCCCTTTGTGACGACAAGATGCCTCATGCTCTTTGAGAAATTGTCGCTGATTTCAAAGAACGATCGCTCGAATTTACAGGACCAGAACACATTTTCACTGGATAAAAATGACAGTGGTGTCATAAAAAGAACCTTGCAGACCATTAAATACAAAGAAGGTGACAAGCTGGTAAATCCGCTTGTGATCAAAAGTTTATGCTGTAAACGTTCCTTTTTGAGAGGCGCTTTTCTGAGTATTGGCTCTATGAGCAACCCGCAGAAGGGATATCATTTGGAATTTGTCTGCAGTGATACACAGCAGGCCGTACAACTTGTGGAAACATTGGCGTTTTATGAGATTCATGCGAAAGTTGTGGCGCGCAAAAAATATCAGGTTGTATACATCAAGGAAAGTGAGGAAATCGTGGAGCTGTTGAATGTCATCGGTGCGCATGTCGCACTGATGAATCTCGAAAATCTGCGGATATTAAAGGATATGCGCAATTCGATTAACCGTAAAGTCAACTGTGAGGCAGCAAACATTACGAAGACGGTTAACGCGGCGGCAAAGCAGATTGATGATATCCAATATATCAAGGATCACTATGGTTTTGACAATCTGGCGGACAATTTAAGAGAGGTGGCAGAACTTCGTCTTGAACGCCCCGATGCCACTTTGAAAGAGCTAGGAGAATATCTGACGCCTGCGGTCGGCAAATCCGGGGTGAACCACAGACTAAGAAAGCTGGGCGAACTGGCAGCAAAGCTCAGAGAAGTGTGAAGAGATTTTCTAAGCGGACAAAAGACGCCCGCTAAGAAAATCTAGAGCTTCACACCGAAGAATGCCAAAAGCAGGCATTCTTCTCACGGATTGTTTGTGTCGGCTATGCCGACATGACGGGAAGTGTGAAAAGCTGTGGCAGATAAGGGAGGTATTCGATGAAAGAAGCATTGTTTGTATTAAATCCACATTCCGGCAAGGGTCTGATCAAGAATCATCTGTTGGAGATCGTGGATATTTTGGTAAAAGATGGATACGAGGTGACAGTTTATCCCACGCAAGGGCGGGGGGACGCGAGCCGTGTCATGCGCGAACGCAGGAAAAGCTATGAATTGATTGTGTGCAGCGGGGGAGACGGCACGCTTGATGAGATTGTGAC
>CAMWXA010000244.1 GCA_947178035.1 uncultured Lachnospiraceae bacterium
AAATACGGGCTATACCGACATATAAGAACTTCTAAAGAGATAATCTAAATTCACCCATAATTTTGTAAAAAAACTTTTCTTCATAACAAATTTATCCTCCATAACCAGTTTATTTGTCCGCTGCAACGTTCATGGTTTTAGTATATATTGTCGCACTATTTTGGTAAATATAACAATTTACATATTCATAAAACATTTTACAGTTGTTACTTTTGACATGATTGTTACTTTCAATTTAGTATGTTATAATTCTTTCAATCAAATTTAAACAACTCACCAGAAAGGAACAGGCGGTATTATGTACACATTATTAATTGCGGACGACGAGGCAGATGAGCGCAATTTGATTCGTTTTTTGTTAAATGATTTTAAGGATGTATTTCATATACTGGAGGCACCAAACGGGCGTGACGCGCTGGAACTGTTGACGGACAACCATGTGGATGTCCTATTGTCCGATATCCAGATGCCCTTCCTCAATGGCATTGAGCTTGTCAGCCAGATCAAGGAGAACAATCCCGATATCGAAGTGTTGTTTTTCAGTGGGTATGATGACTTTTCCTACGTGAAAGCGGCTCTGTCTCTGAAAGCAGTGAACTATATTCTAAAACCGGTTGATCCGGTTGAATTTCACAAGTTATTGACGGAGATCGTGGAGCGTCTGGACTCGCACAAAATTGAATTTTCCAAGTCGGAAAAATATATCGAGACACAATTTCATGACATTGTCCACGAGATTCCAGCGGAAAATACCAGCCCGGTCTCTATTGACAACACCACAAATCTCCTGCTTCACAACATCGAAACAGCAATCAAGATGAAACAACCAGAGCAGCTGTCCGTTCAGATCCACAGTCTTCTCGATAAATATGCGGACATCCCAAACCTGTCACATATCTATATCCGCCATGTGTGCACCACGCTGTTGAAGATGCTGCTCAGCACGCTTCCTACGCAGTCAGACGAAGATTTGCAAAATGTCGCAAAAGAAGTGTATTGCTTCCGACACTTCTCGGATATCGTAAAACTGATCGAGCATTATCTGTCACTTGTGATCAATCAGTTCCGGCAGGAACAGAACGCCTCCAACTATGCTATATATCAAGTAGAACAGTATATCCAGATGCATTACGGAGAAGACTTAACCTTAAATACACTGGCAGATCTGGTATATCTCAATCCCAATTACCTGAGCAATGTCTTTGTCCAGGTCACTGGTTGTACGCTGAATAAATATATCAAACAAATCCGCATGGAAAAAGCGCAGGAACTTTTATTGAACACAAATATGAAGGTAACGGATATCAGCCAGGCCATTGGTTATCCCAATGCCTCCTATTTCTGTAAAAGCTTCCAGAAACTCTTTGGGACAACACCAGAACAGTTTCGCCGCGGAGACCAAAAGTCCTGAAAGGAGATTTATGAGCACGAAATTAAAACAGAAAATCCAGAACATGAAATTCCAAAAAAAAATTATCGGGAGTAGTGTCTTGATCAGCCTGATCCCCATCGCATTACTAGGTTTTTTTTCTTATACAAGAATGCGGTCTCTGCTGATTGAGCGTGAAAAAACAGCCCTTCAGGAGACACTCCATCAAGAGGTAATGCAGCTGGACTACCAGCTGGACTCCTACCTTTCCTCCATGAACCTAATCACATGGAATGAGAATGTCCGCCTAGCGCTTTCCCAAAGATACGATTCCAATTATGAGATGTATCTGACGTATCGCGATACTATAGACCCCCTGTTTCTAACAGTCAGATCTCTCAATAAGGACATCACATCCATAACGATCTACACAGACACCTATATCTATCCACATGGCAACACACTGCGCCCGCTTACCGACGCGCAGGATGAAATATGGTTTGAGCGCGCCTGCAATACAACGGCAGCCTTCTTTTCCCTGTCCCCGGATGGGAAAAAACTCTATCTGATATGCCAAATGCACTATAACTATGTGCCCTACACCAGCATCATCTGCATGACGATTGATTTCCACTCTGCCATGCTCTCTGCCAAAAACCTTTTTAATGAAAATTATGGTTTTCTGCTGACAGATTCCGTGGGTGACGTTTTGTACCAATATACAAATCTGGCGGAAAAATACTCTGATTCGGAACTACCCGCCGACAAACTTCTCCAAGGAAACTTTTCCGATTACATCACAGAGACGGAAAGTCTGACAAGCGCAAACTGGAATGCCTCTCTCTACCGGCCTGCCAGTTTGATATCCGCGGCTGCGATTAATATCACTTACGTCGTCCTGGCCATGATTGTACTATGCATTATATTAATATTTTGTATCAGCACCCTGCTGTCTAAAATCATTGTATCACCAATTGAAAAACTCTCATCCAGTATGGAACAGGTTAAACAGGGGAATTATGAAATAGATATTAGCTCCGACAGCACAGATGAAATCGGACTGTTAATTTCTTCTTTCCGAAAAATGGTATATACTTTAAATAATCTGGTAAATGAAGTTCTTCTTGCAAAAATCAACCAACAAAAATATGAGATTGAAATACTCCAGTCTCAGATCAATCCGCATTTTCTGTATAACAGCCTTTCTCTAATCAACAGTAAAGCAATTGTCGCTGGTCAAAGCGATATCAGTCAAATGGCGAGGCTATTATCCACATTTTACAGAACGATGCTGAACAAAGGGCAGCAGATAACTTCTATAGCGTCCGAATTGGAAAACACAAAATCCTATATTGCCATTCAGCAGATGATGCATTCACAGTCTTTTGACGTAATATATGAAATTGATGAAAGCATTCTGGAATATCAGATCCCCAATTTGCTGCTGCAACCCCTTGCAGAAAATGCCATTATCCACGGTCTGGATCACCGTGAACTACCTGACAAAGCGATCCTGTCGATTTCGTGTTATCAAGAAGGTCAGGACATTGTATTTAAAGTCATGGATAACGGATGTGGAATGTCCGAGACAGAATGCGAACAGATTCTTACCAAAGACAGTTATGGATATGGTGTAAAAAATGTACACCAGAGAATACAGTTATACTACGGAACTAGATATGGACTCACCTTCAACAGCACAAAAGGGTTGGGAACGTATGTCCTGATTCGAGTTAATAAGAATCTAAACATAGCATGACCAAAGCTCCCAGCTATCGGGAGCTTCGATCTGTTTCTATAATCTACATCTATAGCCATTTCATAACAAACAGATACACTGGTACCAAAAAATCTGCATAATAAACCATGGTGAAACAACCACAATCAAAAAATCCCGTAAGCCATTAAGAATACTGCTCCAACGCTGAAAATGTCACGGAATTATTCTCAGCAAACAGTTTTACCGGCTTTCCACTCACGCCATACAGCCTGACTGTCAATGCCGCCATATCATCAATATAAAATACCCCCACAGACCCTTCCTGTATGTATGTGAAAAAGTATTCTTTTCCAGGCTCAAGATGAATTTCCGTCTCTGCGATCAGTGTGGCTCCTTCATTAAAGGAAAGCTGAAGCCTGTTATCACCCGGGCAGATTGAAATCAGTTTATATTTGTCAGCCTCGCCATTATAGTCAAAACAAAGCCCAAAAGAACCACTTTCCGAATATGTAAAGTTCCCTTTGAGCAAAAACCTTTCGTAACAAGTGCACAAATTGACATACTGATACGCGGAATCTGCCTTAATCGATGTCTGTGCGCTGTCAACCATCAGCTTGCGTTTGTTCTGAAACTGTTGTATTACCCCATCTGCCGGAGCCAGCACCAAGTCACCATTTTCTTTCTGGATGATCTTTTGTATGACAAGGTTCCCTGCCCATGCCGAGACGCTGCGTGTGGATGTAGGCGATTCTGACCGTCTCGCCCATCCAGCCATATATGTGTTTTCGCCATCCTCAACATGCTTTGCCGCGTAAAACAGTTTCCCTTCCAGACGCTTTGGCTCGGAATAAGGTCCAAACTGTTCATCAGCAGAGGCATACCAGAGGGTATCATCCTGCGCTGAGTACGTCAGATACCACCTGTCACCAATTTTGAATGTGTCGCTGCATTCCAAGTTCCAGAAATCACCCACAGTATTGCTGAAAATAATGCCGTTGTACAGTGCTTCCTGCAGATCTGCGCTGACCGTATACTTCAAAATCCTTGCCACATTATCCTTAGAAGCCGTTATTGTCAACGAAATGGTGTCTGTATCCGGATCATAATAGGCCTGCGGATCCCTGAAATCATTTTTCTGCCCAAGCTCGTCAGGGGGCGTAATCTCCCATCCTGCGATCTTGTGAAACACTGTCAGATTATCGCTCTCGGCAACCATGATCTTTTCCTTGTATTCTGCATCGGAGGAATCCGCATGACCAGTATAGAAGAAGTAGTACTTACCGCCAGCCTTCACAACAGATCCTGTACCGATCCATCCATCCTGACCGCCGTCCGAAGCTTCAATCACCACCTCGTCCTGCTCCGTATACGTCACAAAATCCTTTGTTGTCGTCAGAAATATAGAATGGTTATAAGAATCACCGCCGTCCTTTAGATAGTAAATATAATATACGCCATTTTCATAATACGGCATGACATCCCCGACATATGGCTGGATCGGGCCATCCTTGGCAGGCAGGAAAAATGTGCGGTACTCATAGGCCTCCTCCTGACTGCCCGGCGTTGTCAGCCCTGAAAAATCTTTGTCCTTCATGCCAGACTGTCCGCAACTGCCAAGCACAAAACTGATTGACAGACAGAAGATACCAGTCAATAGCTTAAACCTGTTTTTCATTGTTTTATCAACGCCTCCACTTCTTCCCTCGACGGCATCACACGCAGCGCACCTTTTCTGGTCGTGACAATGGACGCCGCCGCATTCGCAAATGTCAGCATCTGTGTCAGATTCTGTTCGTCCAGATTCTCCAGCCCGTACTGCAGTACATGGTATAGACAGCAGGCGCCAAAGGTATCTCCCGCCCCTGTCGTTTCGATCGTATTTTCCTGCAGGAAAGGCTGGACCTCAACACACAGGTCTTTGTAATATGCGCGGCTGCCATCCTTTCCCATGGAAAGAAGTATCAACGGAATGTCGTACTGTTCTTTTAATTTGCGGACTCCGGCATCAAACTCAGTCTCCCCGGTAAACCACTGGATCTCGTTATCGGATATCTTGAGGACATCGCACTGAGAAAGACCATAAGCCGTCTGCTCCTTTGCGTCGTCCAGTGACTTCCACAGCGGCGGACGCAGATTGGGATCAAAGGATATCACCGCACCACTTTCCTTTGCTATTTCGACAGCTTTTTTCGTTGTCTTTCTTATCTCAAAATCTGTCATTGAAAGTGTGCCAAAATGGAATATCTTCGCATTTTCCAGAGTATTCCTGTCCAGTTCGTCCTCCCGTAACATCATATCTGCACCGGGGCTGCGGTAAAAGGAAAAGTCACGGTCCCCGTCAGGATATGTATGTACCATGGCCAGCGTTGTATGTACATCCCAGTCCATGCGAAGTCCGCGGGCATTAATGCCCACCTCTACAATAGCATTTTTTAACTGTTCTCCAAAAAAATCCTTTCCGACCTTTCCGATAAAGGCTGTCTGACAGCCCAGCTTCGAGAGCATTGCGAGCACATTGCAGGGGGCACCGCCAGGATTTGCCTCAAACAGGGGATTGCCCTGTTCACTGATACCATTTTCTGTAAAATCAATCAATAGTTCCCCCAACGCCACCACATCAAACTGTTTTCCCATAAATTCATTAACCATTCTTACGCCCTCCATTTGATATCAGCGGCTCCTTAATCTGCCAGCTCATACTTGGTTATATCCATCCGCGCAACACCGTCTGCCATGAAAGAAATGCCGTCTGCCTCCTGCTCTGTATAAACGGTTGCTGTCATCACCTGTTCCCCGTCATTGACAAAAATTTCCGCGCTGAAACGATCCAGGATCACCCGCAGTTTCAGCACACCGTTTTCACTATTGACAAGGCTTCTGCGCTGGTGTATGATCGCCCTTCTCGAACCGGAGAACTTTCTGTCAATCTTTAAGATTGAATTTCTGGTATGAAAGCTGAGCGTTGTATGGTACTTATCATTCTGTGCAAAATTCAGTATAAATTCATGATATATTTCCTGCCCATCTTCTGGTCTGATCGTCAATTCCATGTCCACTCTGCGCCCACGAATTCCATCCAGATGCATCTGCTCAGAGACCAGCACATTCTGATAATCCACCCGATCATGCCGCATCTGATCCAATTCCCGTACCGGCATCTGGTACAGCCTTCCATTTTTGATATGCAGTTCCCTGGGAAGGCTCATCTGACCATACCATGACACATTCTGCGCCCGGAAATTACAGGTATCCCAGTTCTGCATCCACCCGATCATGATACGGCGCCCGTCTGGTGTCAGCACTGTCTGCGGCGCATAAAAATCAATACCATAATCAATCGACTGATCATGCCGCTCCGTAAATGTGTCTGTCTTTTCATCATAATCACCGATCAGGCAAAGTGTCCCGTTTCCGTTATGGTACTCAAATCCAACCGGAAACATATCCTGCGGGCTTACCAGCAGCACTCCACAGCCGTCAAGCACAAAAAAGTCAGGACATTCCCACATGAGCCCGAAA
>CAMWXA010000245.1 GCA_947178035.1 uncultured Lachnospiraceae bacterium
TATAATTCACACCTCAATAGCATATAGGCTAATAAAAACTGGCGTGGGTGTGAATCAATGTCATTAACTTAAGCTTTTAATAACTGAGATTGGTGAATAAACACAAGGATTTATTAGGTATTTTTGAGTACAATTTGTTAGTCAGGTTCCTTAAGTTAATGACATTGGGTGTGAATTGTAACTTGTAGTCTGGCTATGCTTTGCAGCGTGCGAAAAATACATTGTAAAAATAATTAGCGGCATGTTATAATATGAGGGAGTCAATGCAAAATTGGCATATGATTAAGGTGAGGAGGAACGATCATGCTGCCGAGTAACAAAGATTTTCGGCGTCTGATAAGGGATATGGATGCGATTGCGGACGGGAACTGTGAGGAGGTTGATGTTTCCCGCTATCGCAATCCGCTCTATGGGGAAAAACTCAACAATGTTATCAAGGCATTGAAGAAGGCAAATAATCCGTATGTGATGCGGCTGAACGAATTAATGGAGTCTGTGGGGGACAATGCCCTGATTAAAGATACGTTTGACCAGATCACTTCGCAGACACAGTCAATTGTCCAGATGGAGAGTGCCAGCCAGGAAATGGAGAGTGCTATCCGTCACATTTCTGGGTCTATGAGAACGATTCAGGAAAACACGCACGAGATGTCGAATGCATTCGGGGCAATCACGACAAATATGAATGACAGTATCCGTGACATTAGGGATTCCGCCGAGATGGTCCGCACAATCAACGGGCAGATGCACGAGTTTCATCAGAAAATCATTAAAATCGGGGAAATTATTGACCTTGTGAAAAGAGTGTCAATCCAAAGCAAGCTGCTGGCACTGAATGCTTCGCTGGAAGCTGCCAGGGCAGGGGCAGCAGGCAAAGGGTTTTCCGTCGTCGCGGAGGAAATGCAGCAGCTTTCCGTGAGCACGACAGAGTCCGCGGAAAATATTACGGAGTATGTACGCCAGCTCAACAGCGAGACAGGGACTCTTGTTCTGTCCATCGAGGAGACGACGCAAAAGCTGAACGAAGGAAATGTGAAAGCAACATTTTCGCTGCATGAACTGGAGCAGATGAATGCGCAGATAGCAGCTATACAGGAACAGATTGACAGTATTTTCCGGGAGATCGATACACAGAACAATACAGCTGCCGACTTTTCACAGCAGGCTGAGATGCTTTCCGAGAGCTACCGCATATTGTCAACAGACTGTGTCGCCCTAGGAAAGCATGTGTTTCAAATTGGGCGCTATGTGGATAAGACGAGGAGTGACATGGTGCGTAACAGTTCCGCGATCACGGAGCTGGACTGGCTGCGGGTATTCCAGGTCGATCATTTTGTGCTGACGTGGCGTGTATACAACAACATCGTGGGATTTGAGCAGCTCCAGGCAAAGCAGGTGGATAATCCGGATACATGCAAACTCGGAAAATGGCTTGCTTCCCAGACAGATTCCGCATTGGCGGGCAGCAGCGAATTCCGTCAGCTGGCGGACGCGCACGCTGTGCTTCATACATATGCAGCCCAGTCATGGAAAGCAAAGCAGGAAGGAAATGACGCGCTTGCCCTGCAGGCATTTCAGGATACCTACAAGGCATTTCAGACATTTGACAGGGCGATCGTTCGTCTCCGCGAAAAAATGCAGTCGTTGGGATACCGCGAGGAGACGTCTGTGCCCCCTTTGGAGAAATGATGCGGAACTTGCAAGGTCTTCCGGAAAATGGCCGTATTTTCCGAAAGACCTTTTGTGCACAGGGGCGTGCAAAGCAGCGAAAAGTATTGTTATACTCACGACAGATGAAATCTGCCGTGAGTATTGCGCCAGCCGCAGCCGCGAAGCGGCATATTTCCTTATGCGGCTGTGTACATAACTTTATACTGAGCGGTCAGTCTTTTCGACCGCCAGTATAACATATGCGGTTTTATTGATTTGGACTGCGGCTGGCTGTCTGTGATGCTCCTGATGAGCTGAGCGGATTATTTGGCAGCGGCGTATTGAGGATACGCTGTGTTTCCGCCGCACGTTCGCGCTCATGTCTGCGCCTGGTGTTCATGGCAGCGATAACTGCAATAATGATGCCAATAATGACAATTCCCACAACTACCGCAAAGACAACATCCGTTTTTGTTCTGGATTTTGACATGATTGTCTCTGCCGTTTTTGTAAACGCATTTTCAAAGAGTTCATCTGTGGACATAGTACTGTACCAGTCTCTGTCAAGATATCCCCATAGGATATTGACGGCCTCTGCATCCATGACGGAATCCACCTGTTTGCCGTTTACATAGCACATGTATCCCACTTCATTGTCCTGATCTTCCTCAGCGAAATACATGTAGAGAAATGTAGCTTCGTTGTCTATATTCTCCTCATAATATTCCTGTGCATATGTTTTCATTTGAGATTCCGTAACCAATTCGGGATGATGCTTTAATAGTACAATAAAGGGCTGTATACCAGTTTTGTCATAAAAAGTTTTCAATCGTCGTCCAGATCTGGAGACAGAGTCGAACCAGTCAAGCTCATCGACAATGCAATTGCTGTCAAAGGGCAATTCTGAGTTCAGTTTTTCGCGGTTTCTCGTGCTGACAGGGGTGGAGGAACCATAGGAATGCCCCGAAGCTATTGTTGAAAAGAGTAATGAAAAAAAGAAAAATATAATTACAAGCACAATAACTGCAGCGACGATTGAGCCGAAAGAACTGCCAGCGGAACTGCCATAATAGGTGCGTCGATAGCTTCTCCTGCGATATCTGCGCGGCGGAGGTGGCGGTGGTGGAGGCATTCCTGGTCTGCCCAATGGCGGTGTAGGTGGCGGAGGCATTCCTGGTCTGCCCAATGGCGGTGTAGGTGGCGGAGGCATTCCTGGTCTGCCCAATGACGGCGGAGGTGGCGGCGCACTGTGAGACGATGGTCCGCCGCGGTGGTTTGAGGAACTGCCGGGACGGGGGCTGGCGCTGCGCCCGCTTCCGGCCCGGCTGTGTCCGCTACTGCCGATGCGGTGGCCTCCTGAACTGCGCGATGGCGAGTGAACTCCGGATGAACGGTGGCTTGATGAGCGGCGGCCCGATGAATGGCTGCCGCCGGAACCTGCTCTTGGCATATTGATATCCTCCCTATTGTACTATAAAAACACGAATACATTTTGTCAGGTGTGTGCGTCGGCATACACCTTTTCTACTCCGTTCAGATTAATGTGCTCATTCTCCTCCATGGGGATCATGAGATATTTCTGACCATCGATTGTCTCGTATTTTATCTGCTCTGCCTTGTCGGGCTTCATGCGCAGAAAAACTTCCGCCCAGTTTTTGGCCTCCTCGGGGTCGACAGGGGCTTCCATCTTCACAAGTGTCTCAATCTGTTCTGTCTTTTCCTCGTTTTCCTGTCTGGTGTCCTTTAGTTCCTGTTTTAGGGTTGCGACTTCCTCGAGAAGTTTGATTTCCTTTTTCTCTTTGTTGTTTTTTTCAATTGCCTTTTCATTGACAAGATTTTTCACGATAGGCGGCCGGTCGCTGAATTCCTCCGTAAAATGATTCTGTATCTGCATCACGGCTGCATCGGGTATCTCGCTGTCTGCAAATACCTCCTTGATGATTTCCGTGGTGAGTGTAAAATCCTCTGGTTCCACGAGCACCAAATCTTCCATGGCTGCATCATGCTCCTCGGCGAGGTCATTTAGTTTTTCCTGAATATCGATCAGCATCGCATCGCTGTTTTCAATGATGGGAGCGATGGCGGTCTTCACAATGCTGCTGAAGGTGTTGTGTTCCTCAGTTGCCGTTCTCTTTGCGCCGCAGCCAAGTGCGGTCTCGATAAAGTCGCGGTGGGAATCCTTGGCATCGCGGACATAGTATGTAAGCGAGTGAATGTCTGTCGAGCGCTCCACAAAGGAAGGGAACAGAAAGCCGACATCAGGCGCGCCCACAACCCAGTCCTGTATGCGGATGCCGATGCGGTTTAAGTCCGCGCGGTAGCCAAGTCCTGGCTTCGAGAGATTGACCGGGCAGATGGCGCACAGCAGATAGGTGAAAACTTCCTCGGACTCGTCAATTTTGAGGTCATCGTTCGTCTTGGTCATCACATCATAGGCATCGTGGAAAACGAGGATTAGATAATTGCCGACATAGTCATAATTATCGATAATCATGTCATAGAGGTGCTCGAGCAAATCGGGATTTTTCAGCCCGCTCTCGCGAAGTCCCAGAAGGTACTGTTGTTTTCCGCCCGGTTCCTCCTCCTCTTTGGCAAAGTTGAGTTCCAGCAGATTGTTTCCAATGGTGCCGGAGAGCGCTTTTTTGGCGATTTCCAGATACTTGAAGAACTCTTCGTCCTCAAGGTTTAGAAAGGTCTCGTTTAATTCCACGATTTTATTTTTGTTTGCGTCCACATAGCATCCGCACATCTTTGTGATGGTGCAGGATTCTTTTTTAAAACGTCGCTTTAACTCTAAGATATCTTTGTTTCTCAGCATTTGCATTCTCCTTGTATTTTATTTTCATGACAGGTGCATTATCCTGTCAGCTGTCATACCAACTGTCAAACCGCTTGTATCAATATTATTTTCCAACGATGAGAAAAACGTTAAAGACTGTAAGCTGACATCAAGCCATTCGCGTGTTCTCCATTCACACTTCCCGTCATTCTCCCATCTGTTTATCAAATTACTTTTATCGCAGACTAGGACAGCGCTTTGGACTTCTAACCCCATACTGGCAATCCCGTCAGCGATTTTTTGATACACCCATCGATCATCCATCAACCATACCAATACAATCATTTTGCATACGGAACAGTTCTTATAGTTATCAATCATGTGCAGAATATTATCGATTGCCATTGTTTTGGTTTCGCGGTTTCCCACAAATGGATGAATGTCCAGACACCAGTCGCCGTCTATAAAAGCTGTTCCCGGATGGTTTTCTGCGATATACTTTCCGACGGTTGTTTTACCAACGCCCATCGGACCATTGATGATGATTACTCTCATTTGGTATTTCCTCCAATTAATATGGTGCTGTATAAATGTTCAGCTGCAGATAATCGCAGGAGGCAAAGGCATAAAGGGAAATGTCTTTTATCAATTTGTGTGCCCAAATTGCTGCTGTTTATGCCTTCAATGATGTGCGTGAACAGTAACCGCAGATCATCAGTTGGGACAAAGTTTCGAATAGAGTGTGTCTTGTTATATTTTATAATTGTATTATAAGTATGTGATAACTTGATGTCAAATTTTATTTTCATAAGGCAAATATCCGGTCTATCTATTTTTCCAATATTAGGATATAATAAAAATATCAGTTGGCAAAACAATGTCCTGCTCCGCCGTGATGGGGCGTGGGCTGGTGCAAAATTTTAGAAGGAGGTATTTGGAAAATGGGATTTTTAACGGGAAAGACAGCGATCATCACTGGTGCGGGCAGAGCAGTCTTAAGTGACGGCAGATGCGGTTCAATCGGCTACGGAATTGCGACTGCTTACGCAAAGGAGGGCGCAAATCTGGTTATCACTGGCAGAAATGTGAAGAAGCTCGAGGATGCCAGGGAGGAGCTGGAGAGACTGTACAATATCAAGGTGCTGATTCTTCAGGCAGACATCAATGCCGGCGCGGACAATGAGGAAGTGGTAAATAACGTTGTGAAGCAGACGATTGATACGTTTGGCAGCATCGATGTACTGATTAACAATGCGCAGGCGTCCGCTTCCGGTGTGCCCCTGGCGGAGCACACGACAGATCAGTTTAATCTTGCAATGTATTCAGGATTGTATGCAGCATTTTATTATATGAAGGCATGCTATCCGCATCTGGCAAAGTCAAAGGGGTCTGTCATCAACTTTGCCTCCGGCGCCGGATTGTTTGGCAATTTCGGACAGTGCGCTTATGCAGCTGCAAAAGAGGGAATCCGCGGACTGACGCGTGTGGCTGCTACCGAGTGGGCAAAGGACGGCATCAATGTCAACATTGTCTGCCCGCTGGCGTGGACGGCGCAGCTGGAGCAGTTTGAAAAAGCATATCCCGATGCATTTAAGGCAAATGTCAAGATGCCGCCCGCAGGCCACTACGGCGATGCGGAGCTGGAAATAGGCCGCGTCTGTGTACAGCTTGCCTCTCCTGACTTCAAGTACATGACAGGCGAGACACTCACACTCGAGGGCGGAATGGGACAGAGGCCGTAAGAATACTGTACAAGGAAAAGGTAGATAAAGGACGGCAATAGTGGAACGCACAATTGACGCCGTCACACAGCGGTTTAGCCAGAATCAGGAAGTGTCTGACCGGCTTGCAGAAGAGCATGCGCTTTTGCCTGATATGACACCAATCGAGTGTATTGACGAAATTCTGTCTGATAGTGGCACAGATGTTTCCGGTGTACCAATAGGAATCATGATTTACAAGGACGAAGTTATTTTTTCAGAACTTCGTCTTTCCTAATTATAAATGCAAAAAAATCCATAAAAACAATTCGGCCGAAACGTATCTATAATAGAATTCATTTATGGTACAGGAACATTGCTATCGTGATTTCATCGGACGATGAAGAAGGTAGTGTCAAGTAATCTATGAAAAAACTGAGCAAAAAAATCAGGCTCAATTGAA
>CAMWXA010000246.1 GCA_947178035.1 uncultured Lachnospiraceae bacterium
AAAAGCTAAAGGCGGCGAAGTAACAGCTGGATGCAGCGAACGCATATATTGATAACATTAAAGCTGAGCGAAATCATGTCAGAAAGACGATTGAGGAAGAGAAAGCGGCTCTGCAGGAACTGTTCATCAGGCAGAATACAGCGAGAATGAATGTTATGACTGCTGAGGAGCGGAAAAACGAGGCGGAACAGGGCTTTGGAACACTGAAAGCGGAACAACAGGATATCGATCAGAAGGCTGCAGAGATTCATACAGATAAGGAGAAGACACGCAGCGATCTGAAAGCATCAGAGGAAAACGAGAAAATTTTGGAACAAACGATCGCTGCATGTCAAAAAGAGTTGGAAAACTATCGAACTGAGGAATCTAACAAGACTGGAATGGTCGGGGAATGGGATGTCGAGTACGAAAAAATGCTCCAAAAACAGGAGTTTGAGCAGACGAACCTGAACCGGATCGAGGGTGAACTGATACGCAGTAAGGAGGAACTTGTCGAAGTACAGACCAGTCTTGACGGCTGCCTGATGGATATTCAAAACAGACAACAAAGTATTGAGGAGCTCGAGAAAACGATCTGTGCATCGCATACCACACAATCCGATGCAGAGATATTATTGAAAGAGAAGCAGAAGACGAAGGAAGATCTGTCACAGAAGCAAAAGAAATTCTTCAAGACAAGGGAGGAATTGTCTGAGAAAAAAAATGCGCTTGACAAAGAGGTATACCGTCTCAATTCACAGCGGGAAAAGTTGGAGGAGATAATAGAGAGCCAGATTAATTATATGTGGAATGAATATGAGATTACGCTGAACAATGCGGCATCTCTGCGGAATGAGGCTTTAAAGGACATCGCAGAGATGAAAAAGCAGATATCCGGTATCAAGGATGAAATCAAAAAGCTCGGTGATGTCAATGTCAATGCAATCGAGGATTATAGGGCTCTCATGGAGCGCTATACATTTATGAAAAATCAACATGATGATCTGATTGAGGCAGAAAAGACACTGGAAAGTATTATTGAAGAGCTTGACACTGCGATGCGAAAGCAGTTCGCGGAGAAGTTTGAGGAGATCAAACGGGAGTTCGACAAGGTATTTAAGGAGCTTTTTGGCGGAGGCAAAGGGACGCTGGAATTGATCGAGGATGAAGACATTCTCGAGGCGGGAATTCGCATTATCGCACAGCCACCCGGAAAAAAGCTGCAAAATATGATGCAGCTCTCCGGCGGGGAGAAGTCGTTTACAGCAATTGCACTGCTCTTTGCCATACAGAATTTGAAACCGTCACCGTTTTGTCTGCTGGATGAGATTGAGGCAGCGCTCGATGAGGGAAATGTGATCAGATTTGCAAAGTATCTGAACAAACTCACAAAGGGCACGCAGTTTATTGTGATTACGCATAGACGTGGTACTATGGAGCAGGCGGACAGGCTTTATGGCATTACAATGCAGGAAAAAGGGGTATCGACGCTTGTAAGTGTCAATCTGGTTGACAGTGAGGTTGACAAATGGAGTCAGGACGAGAAGAAGGCAGAATAATTGTGAGGGTGATTGGAGTCTTTTGGATAATGTTTAGGAGGAAGTTATATGACAGAGGAAAAGAAAGGATTTTTCGCCCGCTTAAAAGCAGGGCTCAATAAGACCAGGGATAATATTGTCGCAGGCATTGATGCAGTGTTTTACGGTGCATCTGAGATTGATGACGATTTTTATGAAGAATTGGAGGAAATTCTTATCATGGGAGATATCGGCGTCAATGCGACCAATGATATTATCGAGCGGATGAAAGAAGAAGTGAAAAAATGTCATTTAAGGCATCCATCAGAATGCAAGCAGCTTCTTGTGGAAAGTATCAAGCAGCAAATGTGTGTGGAGGATACAGCATATGATTTCGAGAAGGAACAGTCAGTAATTTTCATTATAGGGGTCAATGGTGTGGGGAAAACGACTTCTGTCGGAAAGCTTGCAAGTATCCTGAAGGGGCAGGGCAGAAAGGTACTGATTGCCGCTGCCGACACCTTCCGGGCAGCGGCTGGTGAGCAGCTTGCGGAATGGGCACACCGCGCGGGTGTCGATATGATCGGTGGTGCGGACGGTGCGGATCCGGCTTCTGTAATATTTGATGCGGTAAATGCCGCGAAGGCAAGAAAAGTGGATGTGCTGATCTGTGATACAGCGGGGCGGCTTCACAATAAGAAGAATCTGATGGAAGAGCTCAAGAAGATGAACCGCATCATAGACAGGGAATTTCCCAATGTGCACCGGGAAAACTTAATTGTGCTTGACGGAACGACCGGACAAAATGCACTTTTACAAGCAAGGGAGTTCGGGGAGGCGGCGAACCTTACTGGAGTTATTCTAACCAAGATGGATGGCACAGCAAAGGGAGGAATCGCGGTTGCGATACAATCGGAGTTAAATGTGCCTGTAAAATATATTGGTGTAGGCGAGACAATCGAGGATCTGCAGAAATTTAATGCGGATGAATTTGTGAATGCTTTGTTTGATGTAAAAACGGGGGAAAATGGCGATTCTGTGGATGCGGAGGACGGGAGCGGTGAAAAACAGGGTATCGCTGAAACGATTTCTGACGGGCAGGATATTACCGCGGGCAATGACAGCAGCATCATAAATGAAGCAGAGCCAGACAGCAGTTCTGTTACCAAAAATGCGGAGTCAGAAAGTTTGGATAATGATATTCCTGATGAGAATACTGCCGACGAGGACAGCGCCGAAATACCAAAGAAGAAAAAATGGTTTTTCTGGAAATGATGTAGGAGATACAGGGAGGAGATTTAATATGTCAGATATGCTTACACTGGAAAAATTTGAAGAAGCGTCAGAAATTGTGAAAAATGTGACTTCAGAGACAAAACTGATCTACAGCGAATATCTGAGTGGACAAACGGGAAACAAGATATATTTAAAACCTGAAAATATGCAGCTTACTGGTGCATATAAGCTTAGGGGTGCATATTATAAGATAAGTACGCTTTCGCCTGAGGAGCGTGAAAAAGGTCTGATTACGGCATCAGCAGGAAACCACGCTCAGGGTGTTGCTTATGCAGCGAAAAAATATGGAGTGAAAGCAGTGATCGTGATGCCAACGACAACACCGCTCATGAAAGTAAACCGCACCAAGGGATATGGTGCGGAGGTTATCTTGAAGGGCGATGTCTATGATGAGGCTTGCGAGTATGCATACCAGCTGGCGGAGGAAAAGGGGTACACATTTATTCATCCGTTTGATGATCTGACAGTTGCTACAGGGCAGGGAACGATCGCGATGGAAATTTTTAAGGAGCTTCCGCTTGTGGATATCATCCTTGTGCCAATCGGAGGCGGTGGACTTGCGACTGGCGTCTCAACTCTTGCAAAGCTGTTGAATCCGAAGATCAAGGTGATCGGTGTTGAGCCGGCGGGAGCCAACTGTATGCAGGAGTCGTTAAAGGCGGGGGAAGTTGTCACACTTCCAGGTGTCAATACCATAGCAGATGGTACGGCAGTCAAGACGCCAGGAAAGAATATTTTCCCGTATATCAGGGACAATATAGATGAGATTATTACTGTGCCTGATGAGGAGCTGGTTGTTTCCTTCCTTGATATTGTTGAGAATCACAAGATGGTTGTCGAAAATTCAGGTTTGCTCACAGTGGCGGCACTGCGTCATCTCGATGTTAAGAACAAGAGAATTGTATCGATATTGAGCGGCGGAAACATGGATATCATCACCATGTCGTCAGTGGTACAGCAAGGATTGATTTTCCGCGACAGGATTTTTACGGTATCTGTGCTGCTGCCTGACAAACCGGGCGAACTGACAAAAGTGTCTGAGGTGATTGCTTCCCTGAACGGCAATGTCATCAAGCTTGAGCACAATCAGTTTGTTTCCATTAACAGGAATGCAGCTGTAGAGCTGCGGATTACACTGGAAACGTTCGGTACCGATCATAAGAATCAAATTATCAAAGCACTGGAGGATAAGGGCTATCAGCCCAAACAGGTAAGGACGAATATATAACTTATATGAGGTGTTATGGTAATAAAAGAAGTTGTAAAAAGAGTAAAATGTTATGTGATACTGACAGTGGCGGCAGCAATCTATGCCGTCGCGATCAGTTTGTTTCTGGATCCCAATGATATTGCACCTGGAGGTGTGACCGGTATTTCCATTCTGTTAAATCGTTTTACCTCGATACCAACTGGTACGATTAATATGCTGATCAATATTCCGATTGTTTTATTGGGATTATGGAAGTTTGGATGGCGGTTTATTTGCTCTACAATGTATACACTGGCGTTGATCACTGTGTTTATCAATGCACTTGCTGCGAAAGGAGCAGTGACAGATGATTTGCTGATTGCTGCAGTGATTGGCGGGGCTTTGATTGGTGTTGCGCTTGCATTTGTTTTCGTTGCTGGGGCGACTACTGGGGGCATTGATATTATTGTAAAGGTGGTCCGCACAAAGCGCAAACACCTGAAGACCAATATTTTGTTCCTTGTGTTTGACAGCATGGTAATCCTTGCGTCATGGATTGTATTTCAGGATTTGACGGTTGCATTTTATGCTGGTATCGCAGTGGTGACGGATTCGATCGTGATGGATAAGATTTTGTATGGTTCGGATGAAGCGAAACTTACTTACATTATAAGCACAAACCCAGAGCAGATGAAGCAGCGAATCTTTGATGAGCTTGACATTACAGCGACCATTATCACAGCAAGAGGAGCCTATACCAATGCGCCTAAGGAATTGTTGATGATTGTCACGAGAAAGCAGATGTACCCCAAACTCGAGGAGATTGTGAAGGATGAGGATACATCCGCATTTATGATCGTGTCTTCTGCGAGTGAGATTTTTGGTGAGGGATATAAGGATATTACGAGAGAGAAGATATAGAATGTAAAAAATGGCGAGTGGATTTTAGCTATTAACAGAGTCGGAAATGCTGCTTGATGATGTTAGGACGAGAGGGACGAAAGATAATATGTTGGGAAGGAATATGCAGGGGATTATTTTGTAGGAGAAAATGATGAAAGAACGAGAAGCATGGGTTGATGTAACACGTGGTTTTGCCATATATCTTGTAGTTTTGGGGCATTGCATTCAGTATGCAACACCGTTGGATTATGAGTTCCATGAAAATATTGTGTTTCAGCTTATTTATGGGTTTCATATGCCGTTGTTTATGATTGTAAGCGGCTATCTTTTTTGGTATTCCATAAATAGGTATAATTTGATACATGGGGTTCTCGCAAAGATGAAGGGAATTATGGTGCCATGTTTGTCATGGGGAGTTGTTACATATTTATGTGATATTTTGATGACAGGCTATCGGCCTATAAACGTAAAGACATGTTTGATATATACCGCATATTCCAACTGGTTTTTATGGGCTGTTTTTTATTGTTCTTTGTATGGATTTGTTACAAAATATCTATTTCGAAATAATATATTTGGATATATTATTGTAATAGCTGTAAACTGGATGATTCCTGACATAGGAAATTATGCAGGGGCCAAAAGGATGCTGCCATTTTTTATTATCGGAATGTTAGCAAATAGGTATCATATTTTGGACAAGATAAAGGGAACAAAAGTATTAGCTCTGGTATTGGGGACAGGTGTATTATATCTGATTTCCTTGAAGTTCAATTGTATAGAATTGATAACAGGAACAATAGGAAGCGCAGTTATCATACTGACATTCTATAGTCTTTGCAGTCGATTCCAGTTTAAAATATTAAGTATGCTGGGAAAGGTATCGATTAGCATTTATCTGTTTACAGGAATTGTGTTTTATTTTTGGATAAAGGAGTATTTCAGGATAGCTGATACATACAGGTATCGGATAAAACTAATGTATATATTTTTGCTGTCATTTGGACTGACAGCATTAGCGTTTGGTATCAGCTGGCTTTTACAGAAAAATAAAATAGTCAGTCGTCTCTTTCTAGGTAAGTAGGATTTTCTATTTTGTGTTATGTAATGGTGGAGGATAAGGAAATGTATTTAAAATACGGAATTATAGTACTGTTAATTGCATTCAGCTTTTTGTCTGCTGTGGAATTAGATTTTGCAAAGGAAAAGAAAGAGCTGTTCTGGAAGATATCATTTTATTTTAGTGCTTATTTGTTTCTTGTATCTTTTATAAAATATTATTTGGGGTATTACAAAGAAAATCTGCTCGAAAGTTTTTGGGATATAGGATTGTCTACGTTTGTGCACTATGGCGTTCCGTTAGTTATCATAGCAGCAGCTGCACCGGTCATATTAAAATTGCTGTTTAAGGAAAAAATTACTCAGATTATTCGTTATTTTGATTCGGCGATGTTTTTAACATTGTCGTTAACATTTTTTTTTGTGAGAAAAATCAATAACAAAACATATTGTATTGCATTTTTTGCGGCATCATTAATAACGATCGCTGCATTACTATTGAGAAAGACAAAGGGGGTATATGTAGACAGGTCTGAAATCAAAAAGA
>CAMWXA010000247.1 GCA_947178035.1 uncultured Lachnospiraceae bacterium
CCTGGCTCTGACACCAGTATTCTTTGACGGTCCACTCTTCATGTTATCCCTCCTCTTTTTTCAATTTTTCCGGAAAACCCTCACAAACCTGCTCACATTTCAGTTTGTGGCAGTTCTCTTCTGCTCACTTCTATTTTAAAGAATTAAGAGAATATAAAATATAGGAAAAAAACTAGAAAAAGGGTAAAAATGAAATAAAAAAGTGACATCTCCTGACGTCACTCTCTCATTTTTCTATATATTCCGCAATCTGCTCCTGCATGTTTCGAAGATAATCTTCAAATCCGGCCTCGTACAGTGCCGCATTTGCCTCCGCGAGCGCGCTCTCATAGTCCTCCTGATAACCGCACAAAATCGGCTGGAAATATTGTGTCCGCACCCGCTCCATCGCCTCCATCTCCCTTTTCAGTCCCGAGGCCTGCAGTGAAAATCCGTTGAGCGGGTCAGCTTCCGCCATCCTGCTGACCTCCATCTGCCATTCACAATAAGGTTTCTCTGTCTCCTCATACCACTTTTCATTGATCGGTGTCGCGGGATAGGAGAGCAGATCGTCAGAAATCGGCGTCCACCCAAACCTGTTATTGTTGGATACACCCGAAAAGTCCAGCTTTCCGTCTGCCAGGTGATAATGAACACCCTCCACACCATATCGGAGCAGATCATAATACCGCTGATCTGTATGAATTTTCTCCAGCAGCTTCACGGCAATCTCTGGATACTTTGTTCTGGAAGAAATCGAAATCACAGAGGAATCCGCAATGGATTCCTCGTACCAGAACTGATTGTTCTGCGTATATGGGAAAAATCCATACTCCCATTCTGGATGCTCTCTCCAAAGCTCCACAATAAAATTAGAGTTCACAGACCAGAAAGGCGCATTCGTCTCACACGGCTTCCTGTTTGCTACCATCAGCCGTTTTCCCCGTTCTCCCTCATTGTCCGACACCACCAGCATATTGGATTCGAGAATCCCATCCTCTTTCCATTTCCTGATGTAGCGGATCACCTCCTGAAACTCCGGCGTCTCCATGCGGTTTATCAGCACACTGGGATCGTCTGCCTGCACAACAACGAACGGTGTTTCCTGCATGCTGTCAATCTCCAGATATCTGCCCTCACTCAGCATCAGCCACAGACTCGTCCAGATACGGTTATCTGTGATCAACGGTTCATTCCGGTAAGCGTCCTCCTCCTTCGCCCGGTACAGATATGCCTCCATCGTATCCAGATCTGTAACAGGCTCCAGTCCCCATTCCTTTCTCAAGTCTTCTCTGTAAAAAAATCCTTCGTTTACATTCTTTACTCCGATACTGTACTGCGGAATGCCGTATAGCCCTCCATCAATCTCACAGCTCTTTAACGCATCATCAAGATACGTCTCATAATGCGCCTGCAGATCAGGGACAAGGTACAGATACTCCTTTATGTCCAAAAAGGCATTTTTTGGTACCAGTGTCCGGTAATCCGAGAACACACCGCCCGGTATCAGATCATATTCTCCCGAAAGTATCGCTGTATTCAGCTGTTTGCGCTCATCTCCCCACGCAATGTACTCAAAACGCAGCGTACAGTTCAACTCCGGTATTGTCAGTGCATCCAACTGTCGGTACAGCTCGTCCATCCCCTCCTCGGGAGGCGACCCCAATATAATTCCCTTCAGATTGACAACAGGTTCATTGTTTTCAAAATCGATATCCTCAACTGCCTGTTCTGCACAGCCGCTGACTATCAGTACGAAAAAGGCAGCCAGTATGCACAATACACTTCTATATCTTATCTCTCTCACACTTCCTCCCATGCCGCCATGCGGCACATACAATCCAGTTCCGCAAAACCACGCTGCGCTGTCACTGTGACGGTTCACTCATACGTGCCGGAATATTGATGATGACGCAGGTTCCTATCCCCAGAGAGCTCTCAATCTGTATCGGTATTTTCTCCCCATAATACAGTTCTAACCGCTGGGCAATATTCTCCATTCCGTAATGACTTCCTGGATAAGACTTCCTCTTATCTGCGATCGTATCTGATACGTTCATCCCATTTCCATCATCCGTCACGCTGAGCGTAATCCTGCCGTCTTCCAGCCAGCCATTCAGAATGACGCTTCCGCGGGCATCCTCCTTTTCGTTGATGCCATGTATGATTGCATTTTCCAAAAAGGGCTGCAGCGTGATCTTGGGAATCAGGTATTGGTCAATCTCTTCATCAACCTCAACTTCATACAGTATCTTTCCCTTATAGCGGCGTTTCTGTATCTCCATGTATGCCTCGCACATCTTCACCTCATCACGGATCGTCACGATATCATGTCCTTTGCTCAGTGTCAGCCTGTAAAACCTTGACATCGCCTGCACCACATTCTGGATATTGTCCGTCTCACTCTTCTGCGCCATCCAGTTGATCATATCCAGTGTATTGTAGAGAAAATGCGGACTGATCTGTGACTGCAGTGCCTTCAGCTCCGCCTCGGTCTTTTTCTGTCCAAGAGAATACTGCTCCTGCATCAGCTCCTCAACCTTTCCCACCATCTCATTGTAATGTGTGATCAGCTGTCCGATCTCATCATTATATTTTTCTTTCACCTCCACTTTGCCGATAATCCCCTTTTGAATCTGCATCATCTGTCCCTTCAGCAGGAGAATCCTTCTGGTAATGGAATGCGTCAGCGCCAAAATCGCAACTGCGATAAAGATACTAATCACAACATATATGGTTCGAATCCCTGCATTCACTGCATCGATCTCGCGCTCCAGCTCCGGGGACGATATCAGTGAGACCAGATAGATGCCTGACTTCTTCATCATCCTGCTGCAAACCAGATATTCCTCGCCCTTTAAGTTCCTCAGCACAAACTGTCTGTCCCCCACGGCGCGCTCTCCCAATGGCAGCCGCTCCAGCTCATCCTCCGGAATATTGGATGCCAGCAGCGTTCCCTCAGCAGTTTCCAGATACATGATCTGGTTCTTCAGATATCCCACCAGCATTTCCTCCAGATAATTTGTATCGAGCAGCACAGACAGCACACCGACAGATTCCTGATAATTGTTCTGATTCCATATCTTTCTGGCCACTGCGACATACTCCTTGCCCGACAGTTCCTCCTGATATCTTACCCACGTCGGATTTCCCTGGTTGTCCTCGAGCTGTGCGTACCATTCCGACTGCCACGCAGCATCCATGGACCGGAACCGCCCCACCTGACTATCCGTTGCCAGAAGTGCCTTATCGATATAAAAGACAACATCGTTAGACTCAAATGCGATCTCCATGCTGTTGATATAGGCAAGAATCTCTTCAAAATACGCCATCTGCTCTGTAATATTTTCACTCTGTCCGGAGAGCATAATGTTGCTGCTGATCCTGTCATTGACTGTCAACAGGGTCGAGAAATTATGCACTCTGGCAAACTGGGTTTCCAGGGCCTGAAAAACCTGCGTGTAGCTCTGGTTGACCGCATAGAGTTGCTGTTCCCCGGATATCTTTTTCAGCGCAGTCAGCGACACCATAAAGACAATACCGATTGGCAGCACACCGACTGCAAGTACCAGTATCAGTATCTTCTGGTTCAGCGATGAGCTGCGAAACCACTCTAAAACTTTCCCGAAAATCCTCATGACATTTTCTTCCTGTATTCTGCCGGTGTCATCCCTGTAGCTTCTTTAAATACTTTCGCAAAATAATTTCCGTTTGCATAGCCGCATTTTTCCGCGATCTCCGTTATTTTGTCAAAGTCCTTTTCCAACATCCGCTTCGCGCGCTCCAGGCGGTAATTGCCCAGATATTGCTTGATTGTCACCTTCATCTCCTGCTTGAACAATACATTCAGATATGCCGGTGAAAAGTGAAGGTAGTCCGCTATCTGGGACACACTGAGATTTTCTTCGCCAAAATGCTGCGCCACATACTCCAGCGCTCCCTGCACAATGCGGCTGTATCCTTCTTTCTCCTTGTTATGTTTCTGTATCCATGTGAGCACCCTGTCCACAAAATCGGAAATCTCCCTGAGGCTTTCCCTCTCACACAAGAACATATGGAGCTGTTCTTCATTCCTGACTCCGTAATCGTTATCATACAACTCTGGATACTGACTATAAACCGCTGTCAGCAGGGATATCATAAAAGTACAGACCTGTTCTTTTGGACAGTATTTTCTCTTGCGCAGCTCATCAAAGACAGATGCAAACCATCCGTTTAACAAGTGCGGCTGTTCTGACAAAATCTGCAGAAATTCCCCATAAAGCCCTGGCTCAATCGCAATCCTGTGCTGAATCTCCTCATCAATCTGGAAAAAGCGCTCATCATCGCGATAAAAAGAACAATTGACAGCAGCCGCCGCTGTGCGGTAACTGTTATAGATGTTCCTGCAGCTGTCAACCTCTATCCCCACGCCCAGCTTCGCAAGCGGAAATGTATCCAGAATCTGCTGATAAATCGGGCCGAGATGATACTGATCTTTCTTCTGAAAAGACAGAACTGCCTGTATCTGTCTTTTATCCCTGTCATACCTTCCCACCGCGCACCCCTGACGGGATTCCAGCACTTCCAGAAGCTTTCCGATGTCGCTCCCGCCCTCCTGCATCTTCCCCGCATACTGCAAAATGACACAGACGTAGGACGTATTGAGCGGAAATGCAGATTCCCCCGCAAGCTTCTCGATCGTCATGCTGTCAGATTCTTTGCCGCACAGCAGACTCACCAGTGTCTGCTGACGGATATCCTTCTGATTCTCTTTTGCTTCCTTGCTCCTTCTCCGCTCCTGAATCTCCTCCACAGACCTGGCAAGCGCTGCTTTCAGGATATTCAGGTCGATCGGCTTTTCAATGTAGTCCACAGCAGCAAGCCGGATTGCGCTTTTGAGATACTCCACTTCCATATAGCCGCTCATGAAGATAATCTTACTGTCCTTGTTATGTTCCATCAGCTCTGTGGCAAAATCGATTCCATCTGTCTTGGGCATACGGATATCCGTAAGGACAATGTCCGGGCAAAACCACCTCGCTATCCGGAGTGCCTCCTGCCCGTTCACTGCCTGCATGATCTCATCGATACCAAAATCTTCCCAGACAATACTGTCAATCAAACCTTCTCTTGTATAGTCCTCATCATCTGCTATCAAAATCTTCAATCCAACCGCCCGCCTTTCCAGAATATCCCGAAAAACTTCAATGTATTAATAATTATAAGATTTTTTGACAGCATGTAAAGGGTAAAAAAACTGGAAAAAGGGTAAGTTTGATTACCACAAAAGGATTCCTGTGTGATTTAACTTATAAATTGCTTCGATATAAAAATAATCCGCATACACCATCGTAAAATGATGCCTGCTGTCGTGATATGCCGCGGAACAATTCTGCACGATCGCATCACAGTCTCTGCTCCAATCCGCTCTTGTCTCCGTAATCGTCCTCAGTATTTTTACTGCCGGACACAAATACACCTGCTTCTCTGTGTCCGGCACATTATTTGCCAGCTCAATCAATCCCCCCGCAATCACGCAGGCTCCGCAGGAATCCTCCCATGCCGGCTCGTCTGGCTGGCGGAAGTCCACAGGAATGATGCCGCTTTCCAGAATATTGGCGATACAGTAATGCGCCACTCTTTTTGCAGTATCAAGATATTCCTTTTTACCAGTATTCGCATAGCTGTTTACAAACCCGTACAGTGCCCATCCCTGTCCTCTGGTCCATGCAGACCCCTCTCCGTAACCCTGTCCTCTGAAACTTCTCACAAATACACCTGTATCAGGGTGAAACGCTCCAATATGAATCGAGGAACCATCCTCTCTGATAAAATAGCGCATCACACTGTCGGCATGGCGCATGGCAATCTTCTGGTATCTCGGATCTCCGGTCTCCCTAGATGCCCAGTACAGCAGGGATATATTAAACATACAATCTATAATTGCCCAGCCCCTCGTATCCTGTCCTGGCAGGTCGTTCCACGCACGTATGTAGTTTCCCTGCGGGTTAAAACGCCCCGCAAGCAGATTTGCCGCGTGCAGCGCTGCTTTTTTCGCCGCAGCATTGCCCGTGATTCTGTAATCTGCCACCGCTGTTGGCACAAACATAAAGCCCACATCGTGATGCAGCCCATAGTAATCGCAAAAGGTCTGTTCCAGCTTTTTTTCACAGCTTCTCGCTACAGCAATGTAGCGCTCGTCCTTCGTATCCTGGTACAGCAGCCACATGATACCTCCCCAGAATCCGTTTGTCCACCAGTTTAAACCGTCATCGATGTTCCATTCCTTTGTATTATCGCTGCGGTCATCGTAATTGCCGTTCTCATCTGTTGTATAAGGTATCTTATCCTTGTTCTTCTCGCTTACCCAGCTGATTTTTTCCCTGATTCTCTCAATTGTCTCCGCAATCCACTTCTGATCATTTTTGTTCATATTATACCCTCCATCTTTGCTTCACGATCTGCGTGCAGCTGATTAATTATTATAAAAACTTTCCATATACTATAAAAT
>CAMWXA010000248.1 GCA_947178035.1 uncultured Lachnospiraceae bacterium
CCTTCCATATAGTGTAATACATCTTCACAATTTTCAAAATACTTAATTCTTTTACTAAATTCCTCTAATATCTGTTCCTCTGTCCAATTCGGCTTATATTGTTCTAATTCCGCTGTTTGCGACTCAAAAACAGAAAATTTTGATCCATTTTCTAAAATTTCCTTGCTTTGCGCACGAGTCAAAATATATGTCCTATCAATCCCAAAACCAATCACATTTGTTTCACTCAATTTATAATCCTTTACCTCAATCACAATTTCTTCCTGTTCAAACTGAATAAATAAGGTTCCACTATCTCCCCAACCATCATTTGAAAATGAGTATTGACACTTTCCATTTTCGACTACACACAAAATATTCTCTACCTCAGCGATACGTTCTGTCATTCCCTGTTGTGCGTATAGATACCCATGTAATTCATTATTATTTATAATTTCTATATATAATTCTACTCCACCGTTTTGAAGAAGTTCCTCGTGAGAAATACCTCCTTCAGTCCAAAATCCAGAATAATCCTGATAATTTTTTATTTCGTTATCATATGGTTTTTCCATTTGATTTACAACTGTACTTTCATTATGAATTAGAGTTTCTTCTTTTTGAATTTCGCTACCTTCCTCAATATAATACGGTTTTTCCTCCTTTATTGCTTCATAGTCTATTTTCAGTTCTTTGTCATATATAGAACATCCACACAAAATAAATAATAATAATATCACTAAAATATATTTCTTTTTCATAATAGATATACTCTCCTTTAGAAAGAGCTGCGATAATCCGTCAATGAAGAAGCCAGAAGTATCAAACAACAACTCAGCAAAGGTACTTTTTTCAGTCTCATCTTAAATTCCTCCTTATAGTATTGGTTTTGCCCTAATCCCACAGCATCTTAACAATTAACTGTTTTTTTAATTAATTTTAAAAAATCCTGATTAGACTGACAAAATTACCGAATAATTTTCAAATTCTAAACCCTTTTAAAAATTTACTAAATCGGACACATCCATCATCGATATAAAAACCAATCTGAAAATCATAATCTTCTTCCTCGTACTCAGCTATGAAATAACCCCACCCTAAATCATATTGCTTATAATTTGTTCCATAATACTCTATTGCTTTTTCTATTGAATCTCCTTCCACTAACATATCCTTAGCCATTTCATCACATTTCGTGCTTTCAATAACTGCAAGCTGTCCTCGGTCATTAAAAATTAAATCCCAAGTATATTCATTTGCATGATATATCAAAAAATTTCCTTCATCTGTATGTCCAACTGTATAATCAATTTCATATTGATTCAAAAATTGCTTTAACGTTTCCTCCGTCCATAACAACTCTACATCCTTTAATGATACAGAAAGTGGTACATATTCCTGCAAAACTATCTTTAGAAACGTATCTGATGCAGTCACTTCTTGTTCCTCCACCAAATCATTGATTCCGCCAATCAGATGTGTGTTCCCAATACCTTCCCCGCAGCCATAAAAGTCCCCATCTTCTGTCAGAGCAATCAGATTATCATTAGCACGAACTTTAGCCGTGCTGTTAAATCCTACACCCCCCATCCATGCACACTTCACATTTTCCAACACTTTTTGAGGTGTCTGTAACTGATCAAAGTATTTTCCTACGCCGCACTGGCCTAAGCGATTATCTCCCCATGTCCATAAGTTATCTTCCTTATCAATAACGGCATATGTATTTAAAAACGATGTTACATACCTGGCATTTTCCATTACCATGTGTGGCTTCTGGTATGTATTATTTACAAAAGGAACATACTCTCTATTTCCCAACTCGTAAACCTCACCTTTTTCTGTCAATAAGATAATGGAAGAATAACCACATCTTGCATAAACCACATTTTCCATCAAAAGTATCGGTTCTGTAATAACGTTCATATAGGTACTGTTTAAATCATTCATAGATGTTTCACATAATATGCCTGCCGGATTTCCTCCCAATCCGTAAAGATTGTTATCCTCAGTAATGTAAATCATAAAATATTCACCGGAAAAATCAACATGCTTTACATTTTCTGCAAGTAAAACAGGTTCTTTAATTGTGGTCAAGTCTTCCCGTAGTTCTCCTAATTGACCATATTCACTACGTCCAGCTCCCCAAAGCACACCCTGATTATCAATCCAAAAATGATTTCCAGAACGAATTGTATCTGTCACATAACAATTAGCAATCTGAAAATTCTCCATTATTTTGATATCTTCCAAATTTTCAACATAAATTATATTTTGATTCTGTGTAAAATTCTCAGATAATTCTTCTCCTTCTAAGAATAAACGTTCTGTCGATTCAACTTCGCTTTCCACAAAATAATTATCAGCTGATATATCATTGTTTTCTGTTTCCGTATCAATTGCTTGTTCTTGTCGTGAAATATTACTTATACCTTGATCTTTTTCATCAGTTGTAAGTTTAATAAACGTTATCAATGTAGCAAAACACAAAATAACTATTAGAATCAAAAATCCTCTTTTTTTCCTCTTACTAAAAATACTTTTCATTCTTTTTTCCATCCCCCTCTTTGCCCCAATTGAAGATATACCATATACCACTCTTTGACTTGACTCTAAAATTCGTAGTAACGTTTCTGCATAGTTATTCTTATCATTTTTTCCTAAGTTGGATAGAACTCTATAATCACAAGCCAGTTCACAATCCTCTTGCATATCGAAATAAGCAATCCATACGAAAGGATTAAACCATTGAACAACAATGCAGATGGTTCCAATTAATAACCAAAGATTATCCTTTGTCTTATAATGCTCAAATTCATGTAATAATACAAATTTTCTGTCAATTGCATTTCCCATTACTTGTGCACTGATCAATATTTTGGGCTTGAAGATACCAACAAGACAATTATCTTTCTCGACTTCATATACATCAATTTTATGTTTAAACCTCCCGACTTTTCTCTTTTCAATATTTTGAAAGGCAAGAATACTTCCAGTCAGAAAATAAATTGAAATACCAAGACTCCCACTACACCAAATAATCAATAATAATCTTTTTTTGTTATTAAGTATATCGTTTTTATTCGATTTTTTCTGAATTTCCGTGTCACCATTTTTAACTACCTTATAAGTATTGGAAATGTTATAATTTCCGATATCCTCACTGGCGTTCAACTGTTGTCCATTGGTATCAGAAAAAACATTTTCGGAAATATCATCTTCTAAAAAGCGATCCTCCGAAATATCAACATCCGCAGCAATAGAGTTATCAGGAATTAATATATTGTGTAAATAACTGTTTTGTACTACTAACGGAATATGCAATGGAAGCAATATCCTTAAAGCAACAAATAACCACAAAAAATACAGTATATTGGGATTGCATTTTTTCCAAAAGATTTTGCGAAATAAAAGTATCAGCAGAATTAACATAGTCGTACCCAATATCATATTAATGGCACTCCCCATCGTTGTCCTCCTTAAGTTCCTGTAAAAGATTTCGCAATTCTTGAATATCATCTTGGGAAATTTCTGATTCTCTAACCATGTACGATACCATAGCTCCCATTTTACCTCCAAAGAATCTATCCATTAACCCTTTTGTTTCCTTTCTAATTACCTCTTCTCTTTTTATCACTGCATAATAATATTTTGTACGACCTTGCACAAAGTATGAAACAGTACCTTTCTTCTCCATTCTCTTTAAAAAAGAAATAATTGTCTGTTTCGACCAGTTTTTCTGATTTTCTAAAGCTTTCACCATCTGCATAATGGATAGCATCTCTTTTTGCCACAATAGATTTAAAATAATTTCTTCTGATTCGGTAATTGTATTCATAATCCCTTTTGGTCACCTCCTTGTTACCAATGTATATTATCACACTATGCTCTTTATTTCAATATCGTTTCTGCAATATCTCCAATATAAGTCTAATGTAAAAAGGAGAGGCTTTCTCACCTCTCCTAATAACTGAAACACATGTTAACTTTTTACAAAATCGATCTATCGTATGACATTGAACCTATGGTTAAAAAGTCAACCCAAAACACCCCACCAGAATTTAACTCTTTAAATTCGTGTTCACCGCTTAATTTTGCAATCTTGCATGCCATTCTAAAAAAGGAGCTTCCATACTGCCGCCCAAGTTCATCCTTACTCCACCCACTTTTATATGCTTCTATTTCATAGAAATGACATTCTTCTACACTGTTTATCCGCATCAGAATAAGGTAATGCGACCAGCTTAAGTAGAACCGTCTACCCTCGACTCATATAACAGTCTTTTTCCCTATATTCCGGTCTTTTTCCGCCCTTTTTTGCTTCTCAAATCTACTAAAATACGCATTTTCTATGTCGTTTCAACTGCTTTTAGAACCAGGGTAGAACCAGCGGGGCAGAATAGAACCAGAACTTTTCCTGTAGTTTCTATGCCAGTTGTAAGCCAGCTAAATCTCTTACAACTTCAATCGGCAAATCTGCATCCTCTGCAATTTCCTCAACAGTCAGCTTACCCCTTGCAATCATACGGAGTGCAAATGCTTTCTTCTCCTCTATTCGCGCTTCTTCGGCTCTCTTTTCCGCTAAATCTTCAAACACCTGACACATAATTTCCTGGCCTCCTTCCGTTTCCTTGAAAAAATTTACCTGTTTTGCCAATACTGGATAGAACATATCCACAGAGTTCAAACATCTAAAGTCATGCATCAGCTTTCCGACTGGATCATTGTCATTTTTATAACTGCCATTCACATATATGATGTGGGAGCCGTCGCCAAAATATGCGCCAGTCTCCTTGATCACCCGATCAATATGGTACAGAGAACACCCTGCGCCCATAACGTCGCTTGCCGTTATGAATATCACATAGGAATCATGAATTTCTTTAAATTCCTGCCCTGCTTTCAACATTTTGTGTCAATCATGCTGCTATGAAACCTTGCCCTATGGACATCCGCCCCTGATGATGCACGCTGAACTTCAACATCATAGACTTTACCATCCCCATCCTTTGCATAAATATCTATGGTAATAGAACGTCCTCCAGACATTGGATTTTTATATTCCCTTTACGCCACCACTTCCAATACTTTTAAATCATTTCGTTGAAGGATAATATTTAGCAACAACTCTGTAGCCTCAATATTCCTGTCAAATACCAACGTCATCAGATTGTCATCCAAAAGACACAGCTTCTCTATTGCTTTCAAAGTCTCTTGTTTTTTTAATTCTGTCTGATTTTCTGTATCCATCGAATCGCCTACCTTTTCATTAAATATCATATCACGAATTATCCTCTTTTTCAATCACATCTTCCTTTCCCACATCAAGCTCCAACACATGGCGATACTGCTCTAATTCCAGTTCAGCTTTCCAATTTCTCCGATTTGCTGAAGGCTCTTTTTCAAACAGATACGCTGCCCCATCCACTATGTCAACCACTGTTACCGCAAGTGCCAGATAGTCCTTTTTTAATTCCTGATAGCTTTCCTCTGACAGAGAAAAACCGCCGGACTGAATCTGTCCGGCGATTTCCTTCATAATACCCTGCATTTCCTGCAAAGAATCCACTATCCGCTGTATATTCTCCTTCTTTCCGACCACTACGATATTCGCATATACACAGCATCTTGTAATGAAGTCCTTTTTATAGATACCACACAGGCTGGCTCTCTGCTCTATGATTGCTCTTGCCCATGCACTGGGCCGAAATGCGATCGTAGTATCTTTATGCCTTCCCGGCATTGTCACCCTCTCCTTCCTCATCGTCATTTTCTTCAACCAGTCTGTTTAACTGGTCAGCCAGGCTGCGAGATTGATTTGGATACAGATGCGAATATGTAGAAAGTGTGGTCTGTATCTTCTCATGCCCTAAGCGCTCTGCTACCAGGTTGGGTTGTGCCCCTAATTTGGAGATTAACAGTGACGCATGGCTGTGCCGGAGATCATGCAGACGTATTTTCTTCACTCCTGATAATTCCACTCCGCGCATCATTTCCTTTTCCAGATAAGACTTGGTGATGCAGAACAACCTGTCATTTGCCATTATGCCATACAGCCTGACTGTATATTCCTCTAATTCCGCTACCAGAAAATCCGGAAGCGTGATCACTCTCTTGCTTTTTGCTGTCTTAGGCTCTGTGATCACATCTCTTCCATTGATTCTCTGATAGGATTTTGTGATCGACAGTGTCCTTTCTTCCGCATTAAAGTCAGCCAATGAAAGGGCAAGGAGCTCGCCCAGACGGATTCCAGTCCAATAAAGTGTAAGGAACGCATAATATGAAACAGGCTTGTCCCTGATAAATTCTACAAACGTTTCAAATTCGTCCTGTGTCCAGAACTGCATTTCATCTGCTTTTCCCTTTCCCATGCTTCCTGCCTGTGTACATGGGTTTCTCGGCAGATCATAATACTTCACGGCATAATTGAATATTGCACTCAGCTGATTATTAATCGTCTTCAAATAGGTCTGTGAATAGC
>CAMWXA010000249.1 GCA_947178035.1 uncultured Lachnospiraceae bacterium
GCACTTGTTCCGATGCTTACAGCATTTGGTGTGGCAGCAATCCGCATGATGCCGAGCGTTAACCGTATTAACACATATATGGCGGATATCTCCTATTTTAGACCGTGTCTTGATTATGTGTATGAAAATATGAATATTAATGAGATCAGCCGGAGAAATAACCAGACATTGAAACCTGTTGACGCATCAAAAACGATGCAGCTTCGCGATAAGATTGAACTGAAGGATATCGTGTATGCTTATCCAAATACGGACAAACTGATCTTTGACAAGGCAAACATGGTAGTGCCTTATGGCAAGTCGGTCGGCATCATGGGACCATCGGGAGCAGGAAAGTCAACGATTGTCGATATTCTGTTGGGACTCTTGAAGATTCAGGGGGGGAGTATACTGTGCGACGGTGTCGATATTTTTGAAAATTATCCGGCATGGCTTGCCCAGATTGGCTATATTCCGCAGTCGATCTATCTGGTAGATGAACCAGTCAGAAATAATATTGCATTTGGTATCGCTGATGACGAGATTGATGATGCGCGTATCTGGGATGCCCTTGAGGAGGCACAGCTCGCGGACTTTATCAGGGGGCTTCCCGAAGGGCTTGACACGACAATCGGTGACAGGGGGGTGCGGATCTCTGGTGGACAACGGCAGAGGCTTGGGATTGCAAGGGCGCTGTATTACAATCCGGAAATTCTTGTGTTTGATGAGGCGACCTCGGCGCTGGATAATGAGACGGAGGCTGCAGTCATGGAGGCAATCAATAGTTTTCATGGCAGGAAGACAATGGTTATTATTGCACATCGGTTAAATACGATTGAAAAGTGTGATATGATTTATAAGGTGGACGAGGGGAAAATTACGAGGACAACGCTGTAGACGGTATCGAGGGAGAATGCTATGATATTAAAACATGCATATTTGATTTTGACTCATGAGTATACGTTGGTTTTGGAACGCCTGGTGCAGCTTTTGGACAATGAATACAATGGAATCTATATCCATATTGACAAAAAAACTACGGATGCCGAAAAGAAGAAAATAGAAGGTTTGCAGCAGTTGGTGAAGCGGTCTGAACTATTTGTTTTTTGCAAGTATAAAGTATTCTGGGGGACAAACAGTATCGTAAAAGCACAAAAACTGCTATTGACCAAGTCAGTCGTTAACGGGTACGACTATTATCACTTTCTGTCAGGAGCTGATCTGCCCGTAAAAAAGGCAGATGAGATTCAAAAATTTTTTGAGGAGAACAACGGCAGGGAGTTCATTCATTTTGGAACAAGGGAATATCAGCAGGATATACAGCAGAGGTATAATGTTTATCATTTTTTTACGAGACAGCTTGGCAGGAAAAGAGATAAAAAGTTTTGGGTGGATGTTGAGACATACTCGCTTGCAATACAGCGCAGGCTGCATGTAGATAGAACAAGAAAACTTGATTTTTCATTCTTTGGAGGTTCTAATTGGTGCAGCATTACAAGAAAACTTGCATTATATGTGGTGAAAAATTTTCATAAATATGAAAGAACTTTTTACTTTTCACAGATCAGTGATGAGGCAATATGGCAGACGATTGTGATGGATTCTCCATACAGGGATAATTTATATGTAGTGGGGTTTGACAACAATTATGATGCCTGTGTACGGTATATCGATTGGGAAAGAGGGGCACCATATGTCTTTCGGGAAGAGGATTTCAATGACTTAATGGCCTCGAAATGCATGTTTGCAAGAAAATTTGATGAGAGATGTGATGCAGAGATTGTTGAGCACATATATAAACTGCTAAAAGAGTAGGCGGGAGGACGTTGATCAGGAGAAGAAAATGGAAAGAAAAATGATTATCGCAACGGAGTTATTGAAAGGGCAGGGGCTGGGAAACCAGTTGTTCTGCTATGTGACAACCAGATGTATTGCTATGCGGAACGGATGCGACTACAGCATCCTGGGCAGTGAGACACTGGCAAATAACATTCACAGTCAGTGCGGATTGTATTTTATGGATTTAGAATTTGGTGTTTCAGCCAAAAAGGAAGATTTTTCAAAGGTATATTATGAAAAAGAGGACCGACTGTATGTGGCAAACTCCAGACACGATATAGAACATGGCGCATATATTACAGGAACAGATGATCAGCTTTTAAACATGAAAGAGACAGTACTTGTTTACGGAAATATGCAGGCAGAAGACTATTATCTGCCGTATAAAGACGAAATCAGACAATGGCTTAGGGTAAAACCCGAATTTGACTGCTATGAGTACAGTCAGGATGATTTGTGCATTATCCATCTTCGCTGTACAGATTATATGGACTCACCCGAATTGTTTCTGGAGAAGAAATATTGGATTCATGGCATGAAGAACATGAAAAAGATCAATCCTAAGATGAGGTTTATGATTATCACCAATGATGTTAAGGAGGCAGAGAAGCTGATTCCTGGTGTAAAGGCATACAATTTTGATCTTGCCAAAGATTACTCAATTATCAAGAACGCCAGGTACTTGCTGCTTGCCAACTCTTCATTTACGTATTTTCCGGCTTTTACGAGTACGACCGTCAAGAAGATCATTGCTCCGAAATATTGGGCAAGGCATAATGTGTCCGATGGGTACTGGGCGTCAGAGCAGAATATCTATGAGGACTGGCTGTATCAGGACAGGCAGGGAAGGCTGTACTCAGCAGAGGAATGCAGGGAGGAGCTTGCGCAGTACAAGCAGACCTCTCCCGTATATGCAAGGCGCAATCAGCCGATAGCAGACGGGGAGAAAGAAAAGGCCTATCGAAGCGCACAACGCTTTTACAGACGGTATCGGCTGCGTTATTACTGGAATTCCGCAAGGAGAAAGATACGAAATATGCTTCAGAAATAGAGTTTGTTTATGGAGGTTTCAGGTGGGAGAGACAGGCACAAAAAAGCGAAAACTTTCCAATGTGACATTAGCTGCGATGACAAGCGTCAATGTCAGGGCGACCATCAAGGCAATGCAGTACAGTATGCGCGGTATTGCTTTTGGTGATGTGGTACTGATCACGCACCGAAAGCCATTTGGACTGCCTAAGGGGATCCGCTACAGCCATACGGACAAGCTGACGAACATTGATGCGTTCAACTACAAGATGGTCTATGAGCTGGGAGAACATATTCACACAGATTTTGCGCTGATTGTGCACGCAGATGGATTTGTTGTCCATCCTGAAATGTGGCGGGATGAATTTTTGGACTATGACTATATTGGCGCGCCATGGCCATTGCCGCCGGAGGGAGACACGACCACATACCGCGACAGGGATGGAAATATCTGCCGTGTTGGAAACAGCGCTGGTATCCGAAGCAAACGCTTGATGGATTTTCCCAGGAAAGCGGGGGTTTTGTGGGAAGGCGAGTATGCGTATGGCAGGATGTGGTATTATGAGGATGGATTTATCTGCTGCAAGATTCGTCATTTGTTGGAGGCGGAGGGGATGCGTATCGCGCCGCTGGAGGTGGCAAAGTACTACAGCCACGAGAAAATGATACCAGAGATAGAGGGTATTACGCCGTTTGCGTTTCATAAATGGGAAGGGACGAATGCGCAGTATCCGAATTTTATCAGAGAACCATTTAAAACGCGCATGAAGAGACTGCTCAGAAAAGCAGGCGAATGGCGCAGCCGGGGAAGGAGGCCTGACACGGATGGTTTATGATTGTTTTCAATTCTTCAATGAATTGGATATTCTGAAAATAAGGTTGAATGTGTTGAATCCTGTGGTGGATAAATTTGTCATCAGTGAAGCGACAGAGACCTTTTCGGGGTTGAAAAAGCCATTGTACTATGAGGAAAATAAGGAAATGTTCGCTGAATTTCAGGACAAGATCATCCATGTTGTCGTGGATGACACGCCCAGGGGAGCTGAATGGGGCACCCATGAGCGGGATACGTTTCAGAAAAATGCAGTAACGAGGGGGCTGAAAAACTGCACCGATGATGACATTGTGATTTTCAGCGATCTTGATGAGATACCCAATCCTGATAAAATACGTGAGATTCTGCAGAATTTTCAGGAGGATAAGATTTATCATTTTGCGCAGCGGTTGTTTTACTGCTATCTCAATATGGAAGAAATCTCTGGGAACCTGTTGTCCTATGCGGGTGAGTTTGAGGGTGTGGCGCGAAAAAAATGGATTGGTACCAAAATGCTGAGCTGCAGACTTCTGAGGGAACAGAAGCTGCTTCTCGGGGAACTTCGCTTTCCAGAACGCAAGGAGATTGGAATCCGTGTGGACGATGGCGGCTGGCACTTTGGCTATATGGGAGGTCATGGCGAGAAGGATATCCGAAAGCGTGTGCAGGAAAAAGTTGTGTCGGCAGCGCATCAGGAATATAATTCAAAACGTGTGTTATCGAATGTGACCGACCAGATCAAGGACGGAAAGGACATCTTTGGCAGAAATGCGCAGTTTGTCCGCTGTGAGATTGATGAAAGCTTTCCGCAGTATATCAGGGAGCATCAGAAGGAGCTGGATTTTCTCATTATGCATGAGGAGAGAGGGATACACAGAATGCTTCGCAGGGCAAAGGTGACAATAAAGAAAGTGTGTTACGGCACTCTCGTTGCGATAAAGCGGGCAGGCAGAAAAGTTCTCGGAAAATCGTGTTAAAGACCGCCGGGAATCGAAAGGAAATGGGATAGGAATATGGGAGTTAAGGTTTCAATATGCATTCCCTGTTACAATAATGCAGATGAGGTAGAGCGTCTGTTAACATCGATATACAGTCAGGACTACACGGATTTCGAGGTCAATTTGTCAGATGACTCGACAAACGACGAGACAGAGAAGCTCGTAGAAACAGGGTATCCCAAGGTAAATTACCAGCACAACAAGAAGCCATACGGGCACATTTTTAACTGGAATGCTGCAATTAAGATGGCATCAGGCGAATATATTAAGATTATGTTTAGCGATGACTGGTTTACAGACAATACAAGTCTTGGGACGTATGCTGCGCTCCTGGACGAACATCCCGGTGCGATGCTTGCGTTTGCCGGCAGCAGACAGGTGATGCTGGACGGACAGGATCTTAATAACATACACCATGTGACAGCGGAGCATCAGACTGGATATTATGACCGATATGCCGATCAGGATTTTATAGACAGGCTGAACAGTGATTACCGGAATCTTTTTCTCGGCAATCAGATTGGCGCTCCGAGTGCCACGATCTATCGAAGGGGCAGTGCACTGACGTTTTTTGATGAGCAGAGCAATTGGGCATCGGATATGTTTCTTTACTTTGATTTGCTCAGGAAGAGTCCTGTCTTTGCCTTTACGACAAAACCACTGGTCTCGATAGGAGTCCATGCGAACCAGTATACGGAGAGCTTTTCGGAGAGGGATATGCGTATCTATAACGATTACAGATACATGTACACGAAGTACCATCTGCAGGAAAGCGCAGTGTGCCGGGAATATTTTACAGAACAGTTTCTTATTAAATATCATATGGGATTCAGGGAAGCAAAGACGCTTGGTATCAGCCTGCATGTGTGGATGCGGAAGTGGGCGGCAGAACAAAAAGCGACAGTGCGATGTTTTATGAATAACCGTTTCAGAGGAAAGGTATCAAAGTAATGCAAGGGAGGGGAGTAAATGAGCCGCAGCTGGGCAAAAACAATTGGTGAAGCCTGTTTCTGGCTTGGACTGATGATTGAGATTGTCATTGTAATCATTGACAAAAGCGCATATATTAATCCGCTGGAAGGACAGCTGTTCCGGATAACGTTTCTGTTGTTTTGCATCAAGATTGCCCTGACAAAGTATTCGACAAAAGAATGGCTATGCATTTTGACGTTTGGCGCGATTATGTTTGTATCTTATCTGGTCAATGACAAGGATGAGACAGTGAGGGTGATTGCTTTTATGGCATCCTGCAAAGGAATGGACATCAAAAAAGTCATGAAGGTTATCTTGTGGGCAACATTTGCAGGCTGTGCAGCGCTGGTGTTTTTGTCGGTGACAGGAATCTACGGGCTCATCTCGATTACAGCCGACTTTGGCAGGGGGGATTCGGGAGAGCAGCTTTTGGAGACGAGGTATGTGCTCGGAATGGGACATCCGAACGCGCTGCACTGTATGATTTGGATGCTGATTGTGCTGGCAGTGTACAGTTATGCAGATGCGTTGAAGTGGTATCATTTTGCGGTTTTTATGGCGATGGATTTTGCATTGTTTTTTCTTACAGATTCAAATACAGGTGTTATTGTATGGCTTTTGTTTGTCGCGTTGACAGCTTTAATGCGATACAGTAAAACTTTCAGGGAACATAAAATTGTTTATGTCATGGGCACTCTGATTGTGCTGGGATGTGTGGTATTTGCTATGGTGGGTTCCCATGTGGAGAACACGTATGAGACAACCGACAGCCTTATGCATAAACTGGACAAGATATTAAATGGCAGATATCAGAGCTGCTATGCGG
>CAMWXA010000250.1 GCA_947178035.1 uncultured Lachnospiraceae bacterium
AATATGCAGCCGAAAAAGCATCCGTGGCATACTTCTGACCACCGTGATATTTCAGCACCACCCCTTTATTCAGATATGGGCGGTTTGTCAAGTCTGCCTTTCCCCCTTGATTGGGATGACATGCGTGGCCATTGTCAGCGCTGAGCATAAAGCTGTCTGCCTTCCATGTGCGGTAAATCTTATCATTGACGCCCAGCCCGTCTGCAATATTTTCCAGCGTATCCCGGAAAAAGGTCGAATCCGCACCCTGTCTTGTGAGGCTTCCCACTTCCTCATTGTCAAACACCGCAAGCACATCTATATAGTTCCCTGATTTTCCCCTGATAATCCCTTGGAGTCCTGCAAAGGCACATGCGAGATCATCATATCGCGGTGTCATGATAAACTCGTCCTCCGCTCCCGCCAGAACTGCCTTTTCGCAATTTTCCACAAACAGGTCATAAGACAGAATATCGTCTGACGCTTTTCCCAGAGACTGTGCAAGCATGGTGGCCAGTATTCCCTTTGATGTCTTCTCTCTGTTCTCTGCATCTGTCATGGTCAAAAGCGGCAGCATATCATTCTGCGCACTGAGTGTTACACCGTTGTTGATATCCCGATTCATGTGGATTGCAAGGCTTGGTATCATGCAGATATTATCCTTTAATTTCACAGGATAGCTCACAATCTCACCCTGCTCCTCCACGCATACCCTTCCTGCAATGGTGAGGGGTCTGTCAAGCCATGTGGATAGAATCATTCCGCCGTACTTTTCTGTATTTATACTAACATATACCCCTTCTTTTTCGATTTCTGGATTTTCCTTGACTTTGAATGCCGGTGAATCAGAATGCGCAGCATACACATGGTACCCTTGTATTGCACTTACATCGCACGCTGGCACGCGAAACGCAATGATGGACGAATCATTTCGCATCACAAAATATTTTCCGCCCTGTGAAAGTGACCAAATTTTCTGCTCGGAAAGTCTGGTAAAACCTTCCTGCATAAGCGTCTTTTTGATATTGTCTGCCGCATGATAACTTGTCAGACTGCTGTCAAGAAATTCCATCAGTTCCTTTACCTTATGATTCATATCTGTATTCCTCCCTGCTTCTATATTACATCAATCGCCTCGCCAATGCCTCCGACTCCAATAATCCTGATACCATCTATTTTGTCCATCCCTTCGAGGTTCACTCTTGGCATAATCACGGTATCATAGCCAAGTTTTTTTGCCTCCTGCACACGCTGCTGTGCCATGCTCACGGCGCGCACCTCACCACTTAAACCCACCTCACCAAACACGATCGTCCTTTCATCCACCGCACGATTTTTAAAACTGGAGACAATCGCCATAATCAGTCCCAAATCAATCGCTGGTTCACTGATCTTCATGCCGCCTGCTATATTCACATAGGCATCACAGTCCCCAATCTGCAGACCCAGCCGCTTCTCCAACACTGCCATCAACAGGTTCACCCTGTTAAAGTCTGTCCCTGTCGTCTGACGCCTTGGAATTCCAAAGTTTGTCCTGCACACGAGTGCCTGTATCTCAATCAGGATTGGCCTGGTGCCTTCCACGGAACAGACCACGACAGAGCCACTTGCTCCCACTGGTTTCCCGCTCAACATATACTCTGATGGATTCTCCACCTCGATCAGTCCTTCCTTTCGCATCTCAAATACACCAATCTCGTTTGTGGAGCCAAAACGATTCTTGACACCGCGGAGGATTCTGTAAGATGCATATCGATCTCCCTCAAAATACAGAACTGTATCAACCATATGTTCAAGCACCCGCGGACCTGCAACCGTCCCTTCCTTTGTCACATGTCCCACAATAAAAATCGAAATTCCCATTCCTTTGGCCAGTTGGAGAAATACATTGGTCGCCTCCCTCACCTGCGACACGCTTCCCGGCGCCGAAGCGACAGACTCCTGATACATCGTCTGTATCGAGTCGATAATGACAACTTCTGGTTCTGTATGGCGGATTGTCTCCTCCACAATACCGAGATTTGTCTCACACAGAAGCAGCATTGTATCCTGAAACTCTCCGATCCTGATGGCTCTGAGCTTAATCTGCTTTAGCGATTCCTCGCCCGATATATACAAAACCTTCCTGCCCGCATTGGCAAGCAGTCTGCACATCTGCAGCAGGAGCGTAGATTTTCCGATTCCGGGATCGCCTCCCACCAATGTCAGAGAACCTTGCATAATCCCTCCACCAAGCACACGGTCGAGCTCTGCGATGCCAGTGCACATGCGCTCCTCCTCCCTCATAGAGATGGCGCCAATTTGGACAGGCTTTGCTGTCTCCCGAAATGGAGTTATCTTAGCGCTGCCTCCCATACCGCTGCCGGTGACACTGACTTTCTCCTCCACAAATGTATTCCACTTTTTGCAGGCAGGACACTGTCCCATCCACTTGGAGGACTCATGCCCGCACTCCTGACAGAAAAAAACAGTCGTATTTTTCTTTGCCATTTTTTCTCCTCACAAAATTTCTGCTTCATTTTTCTCATAAAGATACCTCCTCAAAAGAGGAGGTATCTTTATTCTATTTCTTATCTTTATTTTTATTATTTATTTTTTACAATCCTGACTTCAACTTCCCCAGAACCTTCCAGCTCCACGCTGATGCTGAGCTTTCCGGATAGATTCGTCCTCATAACGCCTGCGCTCTCTCCAGCCACGATCACTTCATACGCGGAATCATCCTCCGCCCCCACTGTAATCTGTGCATCCTGACTCCCTTCTACCGTAAAAGATATGCCGTCTTCGCTCTCACAAAAATTGTGAACGGAGGTACCCGGAACCGATTCATATAAAAACAAACCGTTCTTTTCCAGCTTGGTTATCGCCTGAAAGGTCTTAACCTTGTACATGTCCCCAGCATGCTCATAATCTTCGAGCTTTGCCTTTGCCGCCAGCTCATGGTTGCCAAAGCTGATATTTCCGTTACTCTCAGAACGTAGCAATTCATCAATTACTGCCATTTCATTTGTCCTCCTAAAATTTTAGAATTAAATTTCGCTTACACTATAATCATATACTATATTTAACGCTTTTTCCACAAAATAATTATATAATTTTACGAAAATATCACGTTGTTTCTCTTGGCTCCTTCACTGTGAAAATCACTTTATCGCCGCGCACTCCGGCAGACACAGCATCACCTCTCTTGACCCTGCCCTCGAGAATTGCTGTGGCAAGTTCATTCTCCACCACATTCTGTATCGCACGCTTGAGCGGTCTTGCACCCATCTTGAGCTCCGAATAATTTTTCACCAGATACTCCTTCAAAGTGTTTGTAAAGGACAGGTCAATATCCATCTGTGTCCTGCATCGCTCACAGAGATTCTTGGACAACAGTGTGACAATCTGCTTCATGTCCTGCTCCGTCAACGGATGGAACACCATGATTTCATCAATACGATTGATAAATTCCGGTTTGAACAAACGCTTTACCTCTTCCATGACACCAGACTTCATTTTATTGTAGTCCGCTTCCGCGTCTCTCTTCGCCGCAAATCCAAGATTCTTCGGATCAACAATCCGCTGCGCGCCGGCGTTGGAGGTCATGATCAGGATGGTATTCTTAAAGCTTACCTTCCTGCCTTTAGAATCGGTGATATGACCATCGTCGAGCACCTGCAGCAAAATATTGAACACATCTGGATGCGCCTTCTCGATCTCGTCAAACAGCACTACAGAATACGGCGACCTGCGCACCTTCTCGCTGAGCTGTCCTCCTTCCTCAAAACCCACATAACCCGGAGGGGATCCTACCATCTTAGAAACAGAGTGTGACTCCATATACTCCGACATATCTACACGTATAAGAGCATTTTCCGATCCAAACATCGCCTCCGCAAGTGCCTTGGAAAGCTCTGTCTTTCCCACACCTGTCGGTCCCAGAAACAAGAACGAACCGATTGGCCTGTTGGGATCCTGCAGACCCACACGGCCACGCTTCATAGTCTGTGCCACCGCGGTGACAGCCTCCTCCTGGCCGATGACGCGCTTGTGAAGAATGGATTCCAGCTTTAATAGCCGCTCACTTTCTTTCTGCGTCAGCTTCTTGACTGGTATCTTGGTCCAGTTTGCCACAACCTCTGCAATATCGTTTTCTGTCACAACAAGACGCCGCTCTTCCTGGTTTTTCTCATACTTGGTCACTGCCTTGTCATATTTTTTAATCAGTTCGTCCTGTGCCTTGCGAAGCTCGGCAGCTTGTGTGTAAGCCTCCATTCTGATGGAACGTTCTATTTGTAGGTCGTACTTCTTAATCTGCTCTGTCATTTCTTTAAAGCTGTCGGGAACATTCATATTTTTGATCCGGATGGCAGCTGAGGCCTCATCGATCAGGTCAATTGCCTTGTCCGGAAGATTTCTGTCATTGATATACCGGTCTGACAATTTTACTGCCGCCTCAATTGCCTCCTGCGTGATGGTCACATTGTGATGCTCCTCATACTTATATGCCACCCCATTCAATATCTCAACTGCCTCGCTCTCATTTGGCTCCTCCACCATTACCGGCTGGAAACGTCTCTCAAGTGCGGCATCCTTCTCGATATACTTGCGGTACTCTGCTATGGTCGTCGCACCAATCAGCTGTATCTCGCCCCTTGAAAGAGAGGGTTTGAGAATATTGGAGGCATCGATTGCTCCCTCCGCGCCGCCGGCACCGATCAGTGTGTGTATCTCATCAAGAAAAAGGTAGATATTTCCCGCATCGATCACTTCCTTGATCACTCTCTTGATGCGCTCTTCAAACTCTCCGCGATATTTCGAACCTGCCACCATCCCCGCAAGGTCGAGCGTCACAACACGCTTATTTTTGACTGTATCCGGCACATCGCCGTTTACAATCCGAAGTGCTAATCCCTCTGCGATAGCCGTCTTGCCCACACCTGGTTCTCCAATCAGGCAAGGATTATTCTTAGTGCGTCTCGACAGAATCTGCACAACACGCATAATCTCTGTCTCTCTTCCCACAACAGGATCCAGCTTTCCCTCCTTGGCAAGATAAGTCAGATCCCGGCTGTACTGATTCAGCGTTTGTGTTGTCCCGTCCCTCTTCTTTTTATTTCTGTTCTTATTCAAGTCGTCCTTGTGCTGATTGATGTCCTCTCCCATAGCAATCAGCGTATCCATATACAGCTTCTGTACATTGATGCCAATTGTATTTAGAAGCCTTAATCCCACATTCTCGCCCTCTCTCAATATGGCAAGCAGAATATGCTCTGTCCCCGTCAGCTGGCTTTTGAATTTCTCTGCCAGTCTATGACTATCCTCGAGAACCCTTGCGGCTCTCGGAGAATACCCGTCCCGCTCCATCAGCGCAACATTTCCCTCTGGTGCGATCAACTCCTTAATCATGCTGATAAGCTGCACCTCATCCACGCCATTATCGGCAAGCACCCTCGCCGCGACACCTGTTTTTTCCTTTACAAGTCCCACAAGAATATGCTCACTCCCAATATAGCTCTGATGCAAATCTCTTGCAGCTTTGGCGGCTTTCTGTAAGGCCACCTTCGCTTTGTCTGTAAACTGCTGCATTTCTTCTATGCCTCCATCTATCTTTTTCAAATTTTACGTGTTACAGGAATACTTTTTTCATTCTCCATAACCCTCATAGATCTCATCGATCAATGCATGAACCTCTTCCCTTGATATCCGCTTACAACTGCTCTTAGCCAACAGCACCTGCATATCTCGTTTCAGATCTTCTTTTGCCTGCATCTTGTCAATGTCAATCGCAATCACTGCGCCTTTTCTCCGGTCCACTTTCACAAAACCTTCCTGTTTTAATACAGAATAAGCCTTGTTGACGGTATGCATATTAATGCCAATCGTATCTGCAAGCTGTCTCACTGAGGGAAGTGCGTCTCCCTCCTGAAACTGAGACGTGGCTATCCCGATTATAATCTGGTTGCGCAGCTGTAGATAAAGGGCTTCATCACTGTTAAAATCTATCTCTATATACATTTGTTCCCACGCTCCTTCCATTTTATCGGCTGTTATATAAATTATAGCACAACGAGCACGTGTATACAAGGGATGTTATAAACTTTTAAGAATAGAGCGAAAAAACCTGTCCGACCCTGCGGTCAGACAAGTTCTTTCTTTTTTATTCAATATCCATGATATCCATATCATCATCTTCTAAAAGATTCTTTGCCTTGTATCCTTTCTGCACCTGTCCTTTATCATTTGGAACTCTCTCATTTTGTGCCTGTGGACGCCTTGCTGGCTGAGGACCTGCGCCTCCTTGCGGACGTCTTGGCGCCTGCTGTCCCTGCGGCCTCACATTATTATTGGAAGGATTCGTTCCCTGTGGCCGCTTTGGCGGCTGTTGTCCCTGCGGTATATTACCCTTCGAAGGATTTCCCTGCGGACGTCTTGGCGCCTGCTGTCCCGGGCCTCCTTGT
>CAMWXA010000251.1 GCA_947178035.1 uncultured Lachnospiraceae bacterium
GCACAGAATGCAAAAGAAAACCTGATTACACAACCACCTGCGCGGAGTTTGTTTTTCTTTGCGCTTCCGATGATTATCGGAAATCTATTTCAGCAGTTTTACAATATGGCAGATTCCATCATTGTTGGAAATCTCGTGGGAGAGGATGCGCTTGCGGCAGTGGGGGCATCTTACTCCTTTACGACGGTTTTTATCATGATTGCAATCGGCGGCGGTATCGGCGCGTCGGTGCTGACAAGCCAGTATCTCGGTGCGGGACATTACAGGGAGATGAAAAGTTCGGTGTACACGTTTCTGATTACTTTTGCGGTATTTAGTACACTGTTGGCGATATTAGGATTTGCAGTCAACCCGACAGTGCTCAGGCTGCTAAAGACGCCGGACAATATCATGGCGGACGCGGTCTCGTATCTGCAGATCTATTTTGCGGGACTGCCGTTTATGTTTATGTACAACATATTATCCTCCAATTTCAACGCGCTTGGGCGGTCAAAGATCCCATTGTTTTTACTGATTTTTTCTTCCATATTGAATATCGTACTGGACCTGTGGATGGTAGGCAGCTTAAAGATGGGCGTAGCCGGGGCGGCAGTTGCGACGGTGATCGCGCAGGGGATAGCGGTTGTGATCTCGCTTGTCATCCTGATGCGGCTGCTGTCCACTTATGCGGTTGAGGGAAAGGTGAAGCGGTTTCGCAGTGACATGTTTGTGACGGGCGTCAAGGTCGCGGTTCCGTCAATCGTGCAGCAGTCGATTGTGAGTATCGGTATGCTGCTCACGCAGTCGGCGGTCAATCAGTTTGGCTCCTCCGCGCTCGCGGGGTATTCTGCCGGAACGCGGCTGGAGTCGCTCTGTATCGTGCCGATGATCGCCACGGGAAATGCGATGTCCACCTTTACCGCACAGAATCTCGGGGCGGGAAAGCCGGAGCGCGTGAGGCAGGGATACCGTGCGGCGTACGGCATTATCATTGGCTTTGGCGTGCTGTTGATTGCGGTTTCACAGCTTTTTTACAATCCAATCCTGTCGGCCTTTGTCGAGCAGGGTGAGTCGGCGGTGGCATTTGAGACGGGGACGGCCTATTTTCGCTTTATCGGATTCTTCTTTTCCTTTTTGGGATTTAAGGCGATAACGGACGGAATCCTGCGGGGCGCAGGGGATATCAAGGTGTACATGCTCGCAAACCTGATCAACCTTGCAATCCGCGTCGCAGTGGCACAGCTGTGCTCGCCAGTATGGGGAATCCAGATGATCTGGTATGCAGTTCCGATGGGTTGGGCGACAAATTATCTGATTTCCTATCTCTGGTACCGCACGGGAAACTGGAAGAAGCGGAATCTGTTAAAAAATGAGTGATGAAAATAAGTTGATAAAATGATTGTCAAAAGCTGGAAATAAGGTATAATGGGAGATAGCAGCTGATACATTCCGGCCAGTGTGTTTTTCTTATATATTTTTCAGAAAAGTGCAAAGTTCTGGGCTGAATTGTACCGGTGCATTGACAAATTAGATAACAAAAAGAGAACAGGAGAATGAAATGATGGCAAACAAATATGCAGGAACACAGACAGAGAAAAATCTTGAGGCTGCTTTTGCAGGTGAGTCCCAGGCGCGCAACAAGTACACTTATTTTGCTTCGGTGGCAAAGAAGGAGGGATATGAGCAGATTTCCTCGATTTTCTTAAAGACGGCTGACAACGAGAAGGAACACGCCAAGATGTGGTTCAAGGAGCTGCAGGGGATTGGCAGTACAGCGGAAAATCTGGATGCGGCGGCAAATGGAGAGAACTATGAGTGGACTGATATGTATGAGGATTTCGCAAAGACTGCAGAGGCGGAGGGATTTCCTGAGCTTGCTGCCAAGTTCCGCGCGGTGGGTGAGATCGAGAAGCACCATGAGGAGCGGTACCGCGCGCTGTTAAAGAATGTGGAGACTGCAGCGGTATTTGAGAAGAGCGAAGTCAAGGTGTGGGAGTGCCGCAACTGCGGACATATTGTAGTGGGCACAAAAGCGCCTGAGGTATGCCCGGTGTGCAATCACCCGCAGAGCTATTTCGAGGTGCAGGCGGAGAACTACTAAGAAGTTATGCTCCAAAAAAGTATGATGTAAGGAAAATACGTGTTCTAAAACTGCCCAGATGGCGAAGTAATCTGGGGAGAATTTATGAGAAATATTCTTGGCAAGGGTACCATTATAAAGTGTACCCTTGTCAATTTGTCTATAGCAAGGAAAACTACTGCGTTTTCACATCATGGCTTCTGATATACCACACACTCAACAGATAGAACAGGATGATAAAAAACACAGAGTAGCTGGTAAATTCAGCTGCATCCACGGTGAGGTTTGGATTATTGGCGCGCATGCCCCTGCTCATAAGGGAGTAGGGAAGGAGGTAGTAACTGCCTTTTGCAGTGGCGGCCAGTCCGGCGAATCCGCCAAGGAGTGCCAGGCCAATCGGAATAGCGAAGCTTCTGATGACGAGCGACAGAAAACACTGTATCGCGCAGACGGCCACACCGCCAAGGACACCGCAGGCAAACCATTCTGCCAGCTCCGCCGGAACAGGTTCCGTAAAACCGACATACAGACCGCATAAAATATACAGAAGGCACAACCACCCTAAAGTGAGAAATGTGATGACGGAACAGACTGCAATTTTGTCCAATACAATCCGCCATGCCGGCGTGTTGACCAGCACCATATTCCAGTTGGAGCCGCTGTGTTCAAGCCGCCACAGATAACTTGCATAGACGCCTACGAGCGGCGGCATAAAAAAGTAACAGAAAAACAGGGAATGCTGCGTCCACAGGGAATGCCATGTGCTTTGCAGGAGCCCAAGATTGTTCAGGTAATTGGCGGTTCCAATCAGTGCAGAAATCAGCGGCAAAATGAGAAAAGCAATCCATACTGGCGTGCGCTTTATTTTTATCAATTCAACAGGCAAATGCGGGATTTGGACAGGTTTATGGGATGCGGAAAAGCGCTCCCCTGCCGCGGCACTGGCATTTTTGTGCGAACCATGATTTTTCAACAAAAAATGATACCCGTCTGTGTCCATCTTCTGAAAGACAAACCAGCCGCCAATCATCAGGAGGAAAAACCAGCCTATGATAAAAAAGATGCACCCGTTCTCCTGCTTCATATAATAAAATCCATTGATGCGGTTTACCTCAGTGTCCATACCGACAAACATGGTCGCTCCATAGTGTCCCCACGGAACAAGATTTCTGAGCAAGGGCCACTGCGGCACATACATCAGGAACAGCCCGGCCATACTGCCGCAGAGTCCGGTGCAGAGTGCGACAGCCTGATTAGAAAAAATCATGGAGATGACCATCTGCAGCAGATACAAATTCAAAGATATCACGAAGGTCTGCACAAAAAACAGCCCATAGGCCCATAGATCCGGCGCGCCTTTGAAGCCGATCATATATCCCATCACCAGAAAGACAATCAGTTCCAGGAGGGAAAAAATCAGGACTGCAATCAATCCATACAGAACTTTTGTGAGATAGATGCTCAATTTACTCTGCAGCGTCTCGAGCATTTTCCAGGTATTTCCTCTATGTTCCATATCGATGATTCTGCTTGCAAAGACGGCAATGGCAGTCGGAATCAGAATCGCATTCAGGAGAGGAACGTTAAACAGTGCCATCAGCCAGCCATATTCCAGAAAACGATCATCGTTCATGTTGTATCCGGCCCATGCCGTGATGACCAGGAGAAGGACTGCGGGCACCATCCAGATGCCGCGCCGTCTGGTCTTTTTTAATTCCAGGGATAAATAGGAAATCATAGACTTTCACCGCCTCCTGTCAATTTTAGAAAAGCATCCTCCAGACTTTCCCCCTGGGATTCAAGTGATGCAAGTGTGCCCTGAAAGATAAGTCTGCCATGATTGATGATTCCTACCATATCTGCCATTTGTTCCATTTCACTCAGGAGATGGCTTGACACGAGAACTGTCATCTGACGGATAATGGGCAGTTCTTTGATAAATTCGCGGATTTCATGGATTCCTGCGGGGTCGAGGCCGTTTGTCGGCTCGTCGAGTATCAGCACGCGCGGATTTCCGAGCAATGCCATGGCGATGCCAAGACGCTGTTTCATGCCGAGGGAATACTGCTTTACCTTTTTGTCCCGCTGTTCGTATAAACGGACTGTCTTAAGAACATTTGTGATCTCATTGGCGGGCACTTTTTTCAGTTTGGCGACGATCTGCAGATTTTCTAGTCCAGTGAGGTGCCCGTAGAAGCTGGGGCTCTCAATCAGGCTTCCAGTGTGCTTTATTATGGAAAGCCTGTTTTGGTCAGTCATTTTCTGACCGAAAATGGTGATTGTGCCTGCGGTCGGCTTCAACAGTCCGAGCAGCAGCTTTAACGTCGTGGTCTTGCCAGCGCCGTTTGGCCCGAGAAAGCCATAGACGCAGCCTTCCGGAATACGCAGGTCAATGTGGTTTACACGCATCTGACTGCCTGTGCTTTTTGTCAGGCTGTCGGTTTCGATAATGTTTGTATTCATAAAAATCCTCCTATCACGATATGCACAGGTTCCTGCCTGTGTAATTCATGATAGGGGGATTTCTTTAAGGGAGTATGATGTTTACCTTATGTTTAGTTTAAATTTGGGCAGTCCGGCGGCGGTTCCCAAACGATGGAAGCCTTGATTTTGCAGCGTTTCTGATTTGTGGATAGTCAGCGCTGTCAAATCCATGTTGACAAACAGCGGTGCATTCGCTTATAATATGCTTAACAGGGGAGCCGGAAGGTGAGTGCAGGTCACCCGACCCGGCGAAATAGTTTCAAGTTAAAAAATAGCCGTTATTCTCGCCAAAGAACAGGACGGCTATTTTTTATTTTTCAAATTCAGAATTGCAACAATTAGAAGTCCAATAGTCAAAATCACCATAAATTCCTCATATGTACTCATAATACCCACCACCTTCCGTTTGGGTCTCGGATTGGGTGAGAGCACGTCCCCCGGTAAACATATTACATTTTCATGGTGCGGTAACGCTTAAATAAGCTCAGATGAGCGCAGGATTGCGCTGTCTGTTTAGGAGCTGATGATTCGGCAGAATCCAGATGGTGAATGATTCACCTCTTGTACACCCATTTGGGATTATCTTTGGCAGGGGCAAAAAAGTAATAGAAAAAGCAGATAACCGAAGTTACCTGCCTTGCATCTTGAATGAAATAGGTGGGTGACAATCCACATCTCCTAGCTATGGGCGACGGCCGCCTGTTCCGTCCTCAGATTTCATTCAATATAGCTTACTCATTTGGTAACTTAATTATACAATAAATTCAGTTTGTGTCAAGTCTTTTTAAAGTGCCTTTTTCAAGATATCTTTCAGCGTTACAAGTACTTAAGGAATGCAGTGTCTTAGCGAAGTATTTGCCGCCAGAGGTAATTTTTACCGCTACACGGATATACTCTCCGTTTACGTTATATAGCTTTACAAACAGAATGGAACTATCTTTTGGATTTATCCCCACATAATCAGGAGAGTTTATTATTGTACTGATATCCCTGTAATATTTGTCAAATTCGTAAGGGTGTCGGTTTTTAATATGCTCTATATTGGATTCGCCTATGAACACTGGCGTATCAGGGGGAATGTTCAAACCCAATGTTTTTATAACGGCTTGGGAAATATAACCAATTATTTCCATTGTCAGTTCCTTTCGTGTTAAACATGTCTTATGTAGTTTTGTAGTGTTTTGCTATATTCTGATGGATTATTCCTGTGGGGGTTCACCTGTATCTCTTTCTGAGATAATTGCCCATGTGGGTAAAGAAGTATTGTGTTTTTCTAAAAATCCATCAAGCCATGTATTATAAATGTTTTGATCGATAGTTCCATCATTTAATATGCCCTGCATTTTTTGGATATCTCGGATAATAGGGTACATTTCTCCATTTTCTGTAACGATTCCGTTTTCTTTATTTGTTGCTATAAGATTGAATCCACTTGGAGCCATTTCTAGTTTTAGAATTTTTAGAAATAGGCGTATTAAGTCAGAATATGTTTTAATATTCTCATCATTATTTATTTCGTTTGTTAGACCACAAAGCCAATCAATAGATACATTAAATGTTTCCGCAATCCTCTTTGCTACTGCAATAGATGGATTTTTTAAATTATTCTCATAAGAAGATAGTGCAGCCGCAGTTATACCTATTTTTTCAGCAAAATCCTTTTGCGTTATATTTAAGGTATTTCTCAATTCTTTTAATCTATTAGCAAAAATTTGAAGTTCTATATCTCCCAAATAATCAACCTCCTTTTTATAAAGTTAATTGTACCATCTACAGAATAACAAGTCAATTATAAAATGTCAATAAAAACTAAAGAGTAAAATATTAATTTTAGTTTATGTTGTACAAATTTAGAAAGCTAAATGAGCCTCT
>CAMWXA010000252.1 GCA_947178035.1 uncultured Lachnospiraceae bacterium
TGCCAGTCTGGTGCTGGGCTCAGCGACACCGTCGATTGAATCTTATTACAGGGCAAAAAAGGGCGAGATCAAATTGTTTGCACTGCAGGAAAGAATTGCGGGAGGACAGCTTCCGAAGGTGTATGTGGAGGATTTGCGGAGCGAACTCAGGAATGGAAACCGGTCGATATTCAGCAGAAGGCTTTATAGGTTGATTGAAGACCGGCTCAAAAAGCATGAACAGACGATGCTTTTCATCAACCGGAGAGGTTATGCCGGTTTTGTCTCATGCAGGGCGTGTGGTCATGTCATGAAATGTCCGCACTGCGATGTGTCCCTGTCAGAACATACAGACCGCTATCAGAAAATAAGCAGACTTGTCTGCCATTACTGTGGTTATGAGATGCCGCGCGTTACGAGTTGTCCGAAATGTGACTCAAAATACATCCTGGGATTCCGGGCAGGCACGCAGCAGATTGAGGAGCTTTTGCGCAAGGAGTTTCCGACGGCACGTGTGCTTCGGATGGATGCGGATACAACGAAGAGTAAGGACAGCTATGAACATATCCTGTCACAGTTTGCGGGCGGAGAGGCAGATATTCTCGTGGGAACGCAGATGATTGTGAAGGGACATGATTTTGCAAAGGTTACTTTGGTGGGGATTCTGGCGGCGGATATGTCCCTGCACGCCGGGGACTACAGGGCAGGTGAGCGCACATTCCAGCTGCTTACGCAGGCGGCCGGGAGGGCCGGCAGAAGTGCACTTGCGGGGGAAGTTGTCATACAGACATATCAGCCGGAGCATTACGCTGTCGTCCATGCTGCCAGCCAGGACTACGAGGGATTTTACAAGGAGGAAATATCGTATCGGGATCTGATGGGATATCCGCCAGTGGCACATATGATGGCCGTTCTGGTGCTGTCCGAAGAGGAACAGACAGGTGCAGAGCACGCGAAGGAGCTTGCAGAGCAGGCCAGACGGCAGTTTGAAGATAGGAGACCTGTCATAATTGGGCCGACAGAGGCCATGATCGGAAAGATTAATGACATCTACCGCTGTGTTTTTTACATCAAGCACAGAGAATATCAGGTATTGACCGCGATCAAGGATGCGTTGGAGCACACAATCCATGCGAGGAAGTGGAATGCGGACAGCGTACAGTTTGACTTTGATCCGATGAATAATTATTAAAAAACATAAAAATATAGAAAGAGAAAGGTAAGGAGAAAACTATGGCTATCAGAACAATCAGAGAAATGGGAGATCCCGTCTTAAATAAGATTTCGAAGGAAGTAAAGGAAATCACGCCGCGGGTGCAGGACCTGATCGACGATATGTATGAGACGATGTATGAGGCGAACGGTGTCGGGCTTGCGGCAGTGCAGGTGGGCGTGTTAAAGAGAATTGTCGTGATCGACACGACAGGGGAGGATCCGATACTGCTTATCAATCCCCGCATTGTGGAGGTCAGTGGGGAGCAGACGGGAAACGAGGCGTGTCTGAGTGTGCCCGGAAAAACAGGTTCCGTTACAAGACCTAATTATGTCAAGGTGATTGCGCAGGATGAGGAGTTAAACGAGTTTGAGATCGAAGGCGAGGAGCTGCTTGCGAGGGCGCTGATTCACGAGATTGAACATCTTGATGGTCATCTTTTTGTGGAAAAGGTAGATGGACCGCTCATGGATGTGGAAATGGTAGAGGAAGAAGATGGTGTGTAATTAAATTCCACTATCTTGATTTGAGTGTTCGCTGGAGCGGACGAAAGGACAGGGTTTATAAGAATCATATAACCGGATATAATACTATATAAGTCGATACCAAATTGGTGTAGAAATGGTGTAGTTGTGTAGTAGCGACAAAAAGAGTTTGAAATGAACAAAAATACCCATAACGAAATAATTAGGGCATCAGCATAAGTCCTTTATCAGTTGTAGAAGTATGACTGATAGAGGGCTTATTTTAGTGCCTTAAAATAGTAAAGTCAAATGCCGAAATTAATGAATGAGGCATTAATTATTGACATTAGTGCCTTTTATAGTATACAGATACAGCAACTAGCGATAGTTGCATATTTCCCTGTGGTGGTATATTATATGTAAAGGAGAATTGTTATGAGCAAGAAAGATAAACTGATAGATAGATTATTGAAGAAACCAAAAGATGTTACTTTTTTATGAAATGGAATCTTTACTATCATATTTCGGATATCAACTAAAACAAGGTGGGAAAATCTTGACATAGCGGGCTATGTCAAGATTTTCTGATGCCGCAGATGGGCATTTAGGCAAGTCATTGTCATGAGTAATTTCTTAACAGTTCCTTACCATCTAGAGATATAAGATCGTTAGAAGGGCATAAGTCGTTTATCTTATAGAAGCAATAACATGATTGATAGGAATAAGTTTGAAACAAATAAGTAGAGGATAGCCGAGAAATAAAGGGCATAGCAAACAAGCCATCTTGCGGTGGATAAAAAAATTAATATAGACACAACACCTAATCAAGCAATAGGAACAGCCTCATCTTTGATGATGCAGCCACGTTGTTTAAGCAGATTAAGTGCCTGTGAAGTAGTCAGTATCTTTGAATCGTTCACAGGGTGTAGCTCAAGAAAGCCCTCTGGTGTATATGGCTTTAAATCTGTGAGTATGTGCCAGATAGCGGTCAGGATCATACGACAGATGGCAATGATGGCTTTCTTGTGGCCACGGCGTGCTTTTATACGTCGATAGCGGATAGAAAATTCAGGATGTTTTTTCGATTTGATTAAAGCATTTGCAACTTGCTTTTTTGATTGCTTTGGTCATTGCGGGGACAACATCCAGCCCATGAAACGAGGTTTTTAGCTGTGGGGAAAACAGACAGGTCACCTCCGATTTCAGAGAGTACCTGAATGGCAGTCATTTGGTTCTAATCGAAACCTGGCACGGTTCGTATAAGAGTAAGGGCTTCTTTGTATTTATCACTGAGACGAAAGATTTCCCGTTCTATTTCTGCTTTATGCATTTCTAATTCATCGAGACGGCTATGATGTATTTATCTATTATCAGGATTATAGTGAACTGGATACACTGGCTGAGCATATTCAGGAGTGAGGGGCGTAAGAGATGTCTTCCCAAAAGTGGCGGGCAGATGTATAATGAATCTAAAGAAATGGCTGGAATACACAGAGGAAGGTGTTTGGAAATGGAATTAGAAGATAGAATAAAATATGCAAAACGTGCATTGGATGGTATTGCATTAGGGGATTGTTTTGGGCAGACTTTTTTTGTGCCTGATGAGATAGCCTGTCAAAGGATAAAGGACCGGGAGATTTTGAATGAGCCGTGGCATTTTACGGATGATACTGTGATGGCGATAGGTATTTATCGTGTCCTGGAAAAGTACGGAAAAATAAATCAGGATGAATTAGCTAAGACTTTTGCGGCCAATTACGCGTTAGACTGGCATCGAGGATATGGAGGAACGGCACATTCCATTTTACGCAGCATCGGAGAAGGGAAAGATTGGCGGGAAGCTGCTGCAGAGGTGTTTGACGGAATGGGCTCTATGGGAAATGGCGGCGCAATGCGGGTTGCGCCTGTTGGTGCATATTTTGCAGACGATATGGATAAAGTTTTATATCATGCCAGAGCGTCTGCAGAAGTCACACATGCCCATATTGAGGGAATTGCTGGCGCAATGGCTGTCGCAGCAGCGTCAGCTTTGCTTTTGAATAAAAAGTTGGGAAGCTATTTGGGAGAGGGAAAAGTTTTCCTGCGTGATGTCGCAGATCAATTACCGGAAAGCGATACCAAATATAAAATATTGTCTGCAATTTCTATCCCAAAGGAAAGCAGCATAGAGTTTGTCGTTTCTGCGCTTGGAAATGGTATAACACTGACAGCACAGGATACGGTTCCGTTTTGTCTTTGGTGTGCGGCACATTTTTATGTCTCGGTCGAGGAAGCATTGTGGACAGCAGTTTCGGCTTTGGGAGACAGAGATACAATATGCGCCATCGTGGGTGGGATGGTATCACTTTTTGCGGACCAGTTTCCGCAACAGTGGGTAAGTTACATGGAGCATCCGGAAACATCGGCTTTTTTCGCTTATAGATGTTTAAAATGATGGATAGCACATCACATGCGTCGTTGTTGTCAGTCAGTGTATGTCCCAGTAGTTCTCATTTCTCTGTCTGGAGCGTGTGAATGTATCCTGCGCCAAAATTGAAAGTTATTTCATGACAACCCTTAAGCATTTTATAGGGAACCCTATCTGAGTAAAGGCATGTGTTGAGAAAGAAGTAGTAAGTGTTTCAAACGGGGGCTAATGGAAGGTACAGGAATATCACAGGCAATTTGGAAGGAATGAAAAAAGTATCAGCAAAAGAATAAAACATATTTAAGGAGTTTTCAATGCGGTTTGCAATTGTTTCAGATATCCATGGAAATTTACCGGCACTAAATGCTGTAATAGAAGATGCTGCCCAAAATAATATTGACAGCTTTCTTTTTGTTGGTGATTATTGTCTCAGTAATCCGTATCCGGACGAATGTATCTCCAGAATCAGAACTATGGATAAAACATATATAATACGTGGAAATGAAGAACTATATTTGGAAAATCTGATTGGGAAAGACCAGAGTACCTGGACTGACGGGCAGATGCAGATTTCTTATTACGGTTATCAAAAAATAAGTCCTGAAAATATGGATTACATCTTGTCAATGCCAAAACAGATGAAGCTTGAATGTGGTGACATCACATTGCATATGGCACATTCATCGGAAGCATTCATATCAGACTGTGAACACAGGGAATGGTCAACTGCAAAAGTGGCTGCGAGGTACAAAGACAAATGGATCACGCGGGAGGCTTTTTGTGCTGATATCCATAAGTATCTTAATGAAGATGAGCGGTTTCAAGGAATTTTGAGTGAATTGGAAAAAGGAATCTACGTTTTTGGTCATTCCCATATTCAATGGAACTATCGATCGGATGATGGCAATAAAATATTAATCAATCCAGGTTCTTGCGGACTACCTTTGGATTGTATTGATGCGGGCATCCCTTATACGATTCTGGATATTTCAGATAGTGAGATTGTTATAGAGGAAAGACGTGCTGCATTTAATATGGACGAATATATTGAGATTTTACGGCAGAGTGATCAATTTATCAAAGCAAATGTTTGGAGTAAAATAATAATCAGGGAGTTAAAAACAAGAAGGGAATATATGTTTTCTTTCTTGGCCTTTGTTGAAAAGTATGCTGTAGAAACAGGAGATCGTCGACGCCCTTTTTCTGTTTCAACATGGGAAAAGGCGTACGAATTGTGGAATAATGCTTTGTATATGCAATTTACAATCGGAGAAATAGACAAGTCAAGATGTGTTACTTATTTCTCTACAGTTCCTTAGGGCAGACTGTCAGTAAAAGTGAGTGTGAACCTTTTCAGGAAGGAAGAAAAGAATGGGAAATGCGGGTTTATTAAAAATGGTGTTATTTATCTGGCTGCATTTTTTGATGGGATACGAGAGTGCGAATGGGGAAGCAATTTTGGGTTTATCGGAGTCAGGTTTCACAGCAAAGTCCCAGTCGGAAGAATTACTGGATGCCTTTCTAGCCGGTGAAATTCCAGTATTTTATGACGATGAAGAAAAATCTTATTGGGTGTATGACTGGCTGTGGGTTGATGAAAAAGGTTATAGTGCCTATTCCATAGGGGAACGGATTGATTTGGATAATGATGGCGAAGACGAACAGATTATCAATGGCCCCTATGGAGGAAACTATCTGGATGCAAGAGACGGAAAAGTGTATGTGTTGGCACAAGGTGGGGGGACAGGCGGAGAGCTGTTTTTTACACATTACGATGATGCAGTGTGGATTGTGCATTGTGATATTACACATGCAGGAAGGCAGATGTACTGGTTAACGAGGTATGATGGCGATGGGAATATTGTAGATGAATTTCAGTTCAGTGCGGAATATTGGGGTTCTCCCGACGACCGATATGATGAAAACAGTGATTTTACTTATCGCGATAAAAAAATATCAATGGAAGAATATGAGGCATTGGGAAAAGAGATTTTTGGGTGGTGAAACAGAAAATCACAATAAGGAACTGCAGGAAGAATAACGGACGCATCCTGACTTGTTTACTTCATATGGGATAAACTGTATCTGCAGTAAAAAGCAGGAAGAATAAAAAACGGTATCTGTAAAGAATCGGAAAGCTGAGGAAAAACGTTTCAGCTTTCCGATTTTTTTGTGTCTTTTGAAGTCAGGCGATCGCAGTGGGCAATCGACAAAATTCTATCCCTCAGTCCAGTATTCCTGTCATTTTGGTCATGATAGTACATAGTATTAATATTAAATATTACATGTCAGAATTTGTCGCAGATTCCACAAGTCTGCGAAAAAGGCATGACTCACCTGAGCTGTAGCGT
>CAMWXA010000253.1 GCA_947178035.1 uncultured Lachnospiraceae bacterium
AAAATCATGCGGAAGGGTTATTTTTTATTGAAAACTTTCAACTCTCAAGTTATTTTTATGCTTATCTTAATGAGACGGGCAGAGCGGGATTTGTGATGGCTTCCTCAGCTACAGATAGCCAGGGAAGTGATAAGGATATCAGAGAGAAGCTTATTGAAACTGGTCATGTAGATGTTATGATCAGTGTAGGGAACAACTTTTTCTACACCAAGAGTTTACCTTGCTCACTGTGGTTTTTTGATAAAGGGAAAGCAGATGAATTAAAGGATAAAGTTCTTTTCATCGATGCAAGAAATTACTATACAGTGGTAGACCGTACGCTGAATGAATGGAATGAATGGCAGCTTAAAAATCTGAATGCTATTGTCTGGCTATACAGAGGTGAGACAGAACAATATAAAATGTTACTTGAAGAATAACGCTGCTCTCAAAGAAATGGCTGCGGAGGCGGGTGAGGATGCACTGAACGCAATAGTGGACGATGTATTCATAGGCGGAATGGAAGCAGCCAGAAAGCATTTGAAAACACTGAGAGAGTCCGCAAAGAAAGCTGTGGAAGCTTGTGATAAAAAGGAGAAGAAACAGGTACAAGCATCATGGAATGAAAAGATTGCATCTGTAGAGGAAATTGTAGAAGTTATAAAGGAGGCAAATTGGCTTTATAGTAAATTTGGCGAGGGCAAATATGAGGATATTCTGGGATTATGTAAGATTGCAGATATTGAAACAATTAAAGGAAAAAGCTGGTCGCTTACACCGGGTGCTTATGTGGGAGTTGCACCGACGGAAGATGACGGGGTTGACTTTGGGGAAAGAATGGCAGAGATACATAAGGAGTTATTACATTTGCAGGCTGAGAGTAATGAATTGATGGATACCATTTCACGTAGTATGAAGGAGATGGGGTTATGAGTTGGGGAAAATACAAATTAGGTGATATTTGCATATCAATTGCAGACGGAGACCATCAGCGCCACCAAAAGCGGAAAATGGCATTCCTTTTGTGACAATTTCTAATATTACTAATACAAATAAGTTTGATTTTACGGATACAATGTTTGTATCACAGGAATATTATGATAATTTGGATGATAAAAGAAGAGCACATGCAGGAGATATTCTTTATTCCGTTGTAGGTTCGTTTGGAATACCTGTATTTGTGAATGAAGAGCAAAAGTTTGTATTTCAGCGTCATATTGCAATTTTACGACCTGATCCTCAAAAAATAGTGTCCGAATTTTTATACTATACTATGCTTAGCAGGGATTTTTATATGAAAGCTGATGCAGTAGCACTTGGAGCAGCACAAAGAACAGTAAGTCTTACAGCACTAAGATGCATGGAAATTGAAGTGCCATCATATGAAGTGCAGAGAAGGATTGTAAATATCCTAAAACCGTATGATGACTTAATAGAAAACAATCAGAGGCAAATCAGACTCTTAGAAGAGGCGGCGCAACGACTTTATAAGGAATGGTTTGTGGATTTGAGATTTCCGGGATATGAGGATTGTAAGGTGGTGGATGGTGTGCCAGAGGGATGGAAAAGGGATGATATCGATACAATAGTGTCTTTGTTAAATGGTTATGCATTTAAGAGTGGTGATTTTAATGATGAAGGCAGATACAAAATTGTAACGATTAAAAATGTTCAGGATGGTGTATTTGATGGAAAAAATGTTAATAGAATGTTTGAGGTTCCTACAAAAATGCCAGACCATTGTAAACTGTCCGAAGGAGATATTTTGTTATCATTAACAGGAAATGTCGGTAGAGTATGCTTGGTTTATGGAGATGATTATCTGTTAAACCAGCGTGTAGCAAAAATTGAGTCAAATTATACAGCATATGTTTATAGTCTTTTTAGAAATAATAATATGTTTGTCGAAATGAATAATCTGGCAAATGGCGCAGCACAACAAAATCTTAGCCCAATAAGATTAGGAAAAATGAAGATTCTGATTCCGTGTATTGAATTGATTGAGGAATATGAAAGGGTTGTAAGGCCTATCATCGATAAGATTTTACTGATAAATAAACAAAATGAGTGTGTAAAGCAAATACGTGACAGATTTTTATCAAAGCTTATGAACAGAGAAATTGAGGTGTAAACATGTTTTCGGAAAAATATGGATATAAAGAATCAAAAATAATTCAATATGAAAGTGTATCGGACGAACTTAGAAATAGAATTTGGAATTTATTTTATCAATCAGAAATTAAAAATGGAGGATTGGCATCTAAACGTTTTAATCTTGCACTTAACGGTGAGCAAACAATAGAAGAGAAGATAATAGATAGATTAGGTTTTCTTATCAATTCTGTTGGTAAAGGTCAAACCGCAGAGATGCAGCTTAAAGAATATTTTTTTCAGATTACTCAATGGTATGAGATATATGATTTTATTGAGTTTCATTTGTCATATCTTGAAGAAAATGAACGAAAAAATAGAACTAAACAATATAATGCAATTTTAGAACAGGAAAAAGCTGGGTATAGAATTGTTAGTGGTGAGATTGCACCAATAACGAATGAATTGGAAATAAATGCAATAGAACAGGCAGTCAGCACTGCATTTCAATCAGTTAATCAACATATTCAAAAAGCATTAAATTTGTATGCGGATATAAAAGCTCCTGATTATGAGAATTCTATTAAAGAATCAATTAGTGCTGTAGAAGCAATGTGTTGCATTATAACAGGTTTGTCAGGAGCTAATGCGACTTTAGGGAAAGCGCTTAAAAAGCTTAAAGATTGTGGTATACATATTCATCAGGCAATGGAAAATGCATTTTTATCATTATATGGATACACTTCTGATGAAAATGGCATTAGGCATGGGGGTATTGATTTCAAAAGTGCTCCTCCTGAAGATGCAAAATATATGCTAATTTCATGTTCTGCGTTTGTAAATTATTTGATTGAAAAGTATGAAAAATCGGAAACAAACAATTAGGTAAGATGTGATATCATGAGCTACGATTACTCAGAAAATATTTTAGTTCAAGAGAGTGCAGGCCATCTTCTGGAAGAGGAGCTTGGCTGGAGAGTCGAATTTGCATACAATACAGAAGTTCTTGGAGAGAACGGTTCTTTTGGTAGAAAATCATACAAAGACATTCTTTTGGTGCGCTATTTTAAGGAAGCTCTGAAAAGGCTGAATCCCTGGATGACGCCAGTACTTGCAGAGGAAGTGTTAAAAATTTTTGAACAGAATCTCTCTACTTCATCTCTGATGCAGATCAACGAGGAAAAATATAGCTATATTCGTGATGGCATCCCTGTAAGGGTGAAAAAGTCCAACGGACAAATAGAGGATAAGAAGGCAGCTGTCATTGATTTTTCCAATCCTGATAATAATGATTTTCTCGCTATGAAAGAGCTGAAAATACATGGTGATCTGTATCGCAGGCGTACAGACATTGTAGGATTTGTAAATGGTATTCCGCTTTTATTTATAGAACTGAAAAAGAATACAGTGGATGTGCAGGATGCATATACCAATAACTACACAGATTACCTGGATACAATTCCGCATCTGTTTTACTATAATGCATTTTTGATTCTTTCCAATGGTATCGAATCCAAAGTAGGTACACTTGGAAGTAAATTTGAATTTTTTCATGAGTGGAAAAGGCTTTATGAACAGGAAACAGGCAGTGTTGCATTAGAAACGATGCTTCGCGGTATTTGTAATAAAACTAATTTTCTTGACTTGTTAGAGAATTTTATTCTGTATGATCACTCTGGCGGGACGACAGTCAAAATACTTGCAAGAAATCATCAATATCTTGGAGTGAATGAGGCCGTAAAAGCTTATGAGGCTCGTAAGCTTAATAATGGTAAGCTTGGTGTATTCTGGCATACACAAGGTTCTGGAAAAAGTTATTCCATGGTATTTTTTTCACAGAAAATTCGCAGAAAATTTGCAGGTTCTCCCACTATTGTGGTACTCACAGACCGAGACGAACTGAATACACAGATTAGTGATACTTTCGAAAATTGTGGTGTTCTGGGAAAAGCAAGAGCTTCCAAGTTCATAGCCGCAAGTGGTGTTGACCTGATCAGCAAATTAAAGGGTAATCCAAGTTTTATATTTACCTTAATTCAGAAATTCAATCAGAAAGCGGAAAAACCGATTATCCCTGACCATGATATCGTTATCATATCGGATGAAGCGCATAGAAGCCAGTATGGTATCTTTGCAGATAATATGGTGGAATTGCTTCCCACAGCTTCCAGAATTGGTTTTACGGGAACACCGCTTTTATCCAATGACAATATTACTGAGCGTACTTTTGGCGGTTATATTTCTATTTATGATTTCAAGCGTGCGGTGGAGGATAAGGCTACGGTTCCTCTTTATTACGAGAATAGAGGAGAGAAGATACTTGATATTCACAACCCTGATATTACAGATAGAATTCTTGATGCAATTGAAGCAGCAGATTTTGATGCAGAACAGGCGGAAAAACTAGAACATGAATTTGAAAAAGAAATTCATCTGCTGACAGCAGAGCCACGGCTTCGTTCTGTTGCCAAAGATTTTGTATCTCATTATTCAGATATTTGGACAAGTGGCAAGGCAATGTTTGTCTGTCTGAATAAGGTAACTTGTGTCCGCATGTACAATATGGTGCAGGAGTGTTGGAAGGAAGAAATTGAGACATTAATGGCAAAGAGAAAAGATGCTTCCCAGCAGGAAGTACAGGAGCTCGACCGCAAGATTAAGTGGATGATGGATACAGAGATGGCTGTAGTTATCTCACAAGAACAGAACGAGGTTCAGACATTTAGAAAATGGAATTTGGATATTAAGCCACATCGTGAGAAGATGGAGAGACGTGAGCTTGACAAAGAATTTAAGGATAAGAATAATCCTTTCAGAGTGTTTTTTGTCTGTGCTATGTGGCTTACTGGATTTGATGTAAAATGTTTGTCGTGTTTGTACCTGGATAAGCCGTTAAAGGCGCATACGCTGATGCAGACTATTGCAAGGGCAAATCGTGTGGCAGAGGGCAAGAGTAATGGACTTATTATTGACTATATTGGTATCGTAAAGGCGCTTCGTAAGGCGTTGGCTGACTATACAGCAAATGTAGGTGGTATAAGTACCGATCCAACAATTGATAAGAGCGAATTAATCGAGAGAGTTTCGGAAGTGATGGAAGCCGCAGATACATTTTTACGCAGCAGGGGATTTGTATTGAACGATCTTGTAATGGCAAGAGATTTTGACAAACTTGCATTGCTGCAGGAGGCAGCGAATACTGTTTCTGACAGCCGGGAGAGCAAAAAGCAGTTTATGACATATGGCAGCGAGCTCAATCGTATTGTAAAGTATCTCGACAGAGATGATATTCCAGATGGTACCAGGCAAAAGAAAGATGCCATTATTGCAATATGTGATGATCTGAAGAAAAAGAAGAAGCATGTGGATACCGTTGATTTAATGGTACAGATTAACGGTATTTTGGGCGAATATGTAATGATGGAACGGACACCTGAAAATCGGAGCATGGAAAAGCGTTTTGATATTAGCAGGATTGATTTTGATTTGCTTCACAGAGAATTTGCCAAAATGAAGAAGAAAAACCTTATGTTTATGGAGCTTGACGAGCTAATTCAGGTACGTCTGGATCAAATGATTCGGGATAATCTAAAACGCGTCGATTATTATGAGCGATATCAGAAGATTATTGAAGAATATAATCAGGAGCAGGATAGCGCCAATATAGAAAAGATGTTTATGGAACTTCTGGATTTGGCAAATTCCATGAATCAGGAAGAACAGAGATATGTGCGTGAAGGGTTTACAAGCGATGAAGAATTGTCACTATATGATATGCTCTTTGACGAGAATCTTTCCAAGGAAGATATTAAGAAGATAAAAAAGGTTGCAGTAAATTTACTTGATAAGATAAAGGCAAAGATTGCAGAATTTGACCATTGGACAGATAAACAGGAAACGAAGGCAGAAATAGATACACTGATTGGAAAGATCTTGTGGGAAGAGCTTCCAGAGTGTTATTCGGATAATGAGATATTTACATATCGGCAAAAGATTTATGAGTATGTTTATATGCGATATAAAGAAGTGGCGTGATTGATTGTCGTGTAATTCCAGAATATTTAAGAATGAAGGAATAAAATATAAAATTGATCAGTTGCCGAGAAACAAAGCTTTGATGAAAATGTTCAATCTGATTGATATTGGTGAACGCGCGGGAAGTGGCGTACCAGAATTATTTGTCGTGTGGGAACAGGAGGGATGGGAAGAGCCACAGATTGAGGAGAGACAAAACCGCCGAAAAAACAGGAAACAGCAGTGAGGTTAGCATGATTTATATTGTACTTGAGAGTAAAAAGTTCTATCAAAAAAATAACTCTTCCATATGGATTTATGGTA
>CAMWXA010000254.1 GCA_947178035.1 uncultured Lachnospiraceae bacterium
TATCAAAGTTCACTGCACAGAACATGGGAAACACAGAGTCTTGAACTCTGGCACATATAGAAACCACGAAACAAAATATGTGGCAATTTATAATATATAATACTGTCAGATGTTTATAAAGTCAACCTCTGAGGCAACATTCTCCTCATAATGTTTCCAAAATGCATGATATTCATGATTTTCATCTGTCGGCACTCCATTATGCAGATATGCATCGTACAGCATTCCTGCACAGCTCTGCGCCTCCTGCAGGATTGCCGCATCCTGATAAATGTCTCCCAGCTGAAACTGAAACTGACCGCTCTGCCTGATTCCAAACAGATCGCCAGGACCACGCAGCCGCATATCCTCTGATGAAATAAAAAAGCCGTCGTTCGACTTATTCAATACCTGCAGCCGCTCCATCGTATCATTCTGACTTGAGGTCGTGATAAAGATACAATATGACTGTTCCTTGCCGCGTCCTACACGGCCTCTGAGCTGATGAAGCTGTGCCAGTCCAAACCGTTCTGCATTCTCTACCAGCATCACTGTGGCATTGGGCACATTGATGCCAACTTCAATCACAGTAGTAGATACCAGCACATCAATGTGATGAGCAGCATACTCTTCCATGACATAATTTTTCGCTTTCGGATTCATCTGCCCATGGAGGTACTCTACACGCACTGTATCAGGCAGCGCTTTTTTGAGTTTTTCTGTGTACTCTATCACATTTTCAAGAATCGGCTGGTCTCCCATAATCTCGTCATTTGCCTCTACCATAGGACAGATCACATAGGCCTGTCTGCCGTTTGCCACTTCTTTTGCGATAAATTCGTAAGCTTTTCTGCGATAATCTGTATTGACTACGCAGTTTTTAATAGGAAGTCTATTGGCCGGCAGCTCGTCCATCACCGATATGTCCAAATCACCATATAAAATAAGGGCGAGTGTCCGCGGAATAGGCGTCGCGCTCATGACAAGAATGTGCGGCTGTATTCCCTTCTGTGATAATGCTTCACGCTGTTTCACACCAAAACGGTGCTGCTCGTCTGTGATGACAAGGCGCAAATCATAAAAGTCAACATCCTCCTGCAGCAATGCTTGGGTTCCAATCACGACATTGCAGGTGCCAAGAACAATGCTCTCCTTGGCTCTGCGCTTCTCTCGCGCTGTCAGAGAACCCGTTAGCAGAACAGGCTTAAAAGGCAGCTTATCGTTCTCTATCAATTCCAGAATCGATTCGTAATGCTGCTTTGCAAGCACTTCTGTCGGTGCCATAAACGCTGCCTGATGATGATTCATCACACACATAAACATCGCAAGAACTGCCACAATCGTCTTGCCGGAACCGACATCCCCCTGGACAAGGCGGTTCATGAGGTGTGTTGAACACAAATCATCCTCGATTTGTGCCCAGACCTTTTTCTGTGCGCCAGTCAATTCATATGGTAAATGATTTATAAATTCCTGACAGGCATCAATTTTCATCATCGGGGCATCATTGATTTCCTGCGCCGTCATATCCTTTAAAAACATCACCGACACGATAAAAAACAAAAATTCTTCGAAGACAATGCGTTTTCTGGCTGTAAGCATTCGCTCACGGTTTTCCGGAAAATGGATTCCTGTCATAGTGGTTTTCAAGTCAGGCAGGCCATACTTCCGGCGCAGGGATTCCGGTAAATAGTCCTCGCCGAGGTCCAACGCATCAATTGCCAGATGAATGGCTTTCGTGACTGCGGCAATGGTAAGTCCCTTTGTCGTCGGATAAATCGGTGCAAGCCGGTTCACGTTCTGCGCAAACTCATGCGGACTTACTATTTTAGGCTGATCGATTGTTATACGATTGTTTTTTAATATCACGCGGCCGCGAAAAATGTACTTTTTCCCGGTCTGAAGGGTATTTCTGATATAAGGCATATTAAAATATGTGATATCACAGGCGCCGCTGTCATCTTTGACACGCAAAGTGGTAATCGTCATATTTTTCCTTATATGTACAGTCTGGGGAGCACTGATAACAAAAGCATCAATCGCATGCACCTGATTTGCCTTCAGCTCCCCTATTTTTACAATGTCACGCCATTCCTCATAATCCCTGGGATAATGTCTGATTAGGTCATCGATCGTGAAAATATCCAGCTTGTGATACAAAGCTGCCGTTTTCTCCCCAATGCCTTTCAGTGTTGTAATTGGATCATTCATATACATAATCGTTATTCCGCTGAAATAATATAGGAATAAATGGGCTGTCCGCCAAACTGGAGTTCTACATCGCAGCTGCCAAACTCCGCCTGAATTAAGTCTGCCAGCTTCTGCGCCTGCTCTTCCTTGATGATATCACCATAATAAATACTGATTAGCTCATACGCATCGGACATCATTTCCTTGACCATGTTGAATGCAACCGTATGCAGATCTGTTCCCACTGCTAAAATTCCCTGATCACCGATTCCCATAAAGTCACCCTGATGGATTTCTTTATTGTCAATCATTGTATCCCTGACAGCGTATGTCACCTGCCCCGTTGCAACATGCCGTACCTCCTCTGACATAACAGCTTCATTTTCCGCAATTGAGATATCTGGAACATAATTGATGATCGCTGTAATGCCCTGCGGAACCGTTTTCGTCGGGATGACAATAATATTTTTGTCTGTCGTCAGCTGCTTTGCCTGATTTGCAGCAAGAATAATGTTTTTATTATTAGGAAATATGAAAATATTATCCGCGTTGATCTTCTCAATGGCATTGAGCATATCTTCTGTGCTCGGGTTCATCGTCTGCCCACCCTCAATAATATAGTCAACGCCAAGGGAACGGAAGATTTCATTCATGCCTTCACCAATGGATACAGCGATAAATCCGGTATCCTTATGTTCCGATGAAACTGCCTCACTGTCGTTTGAATCCGGTGTTGTTCTATCGGGAAGCTCTGTGCTCTGCATCTGTTTTTCCATCATGTCAGATACTTTTTCGTCGCGTTCGAGGCGCATATTCTCAATAATAATCGTCGTGAGTGAGCCATACCGCAACGCCTTCTGCATCGCAAGACCTGGGTCGTTGGTGTGCACATGAACCTTTACAATCTCATCGTCCGCTACAACAACGATGGAATCACCGATCGATGAAAGATACTCCTTGAAGTCCATCTCCTGCTTGATATTGAAGGGCTTATTGAGCATGATCAAAAACTGCGTGCAGTAGCAAAACTTAATCTCTGCGTTCGCCTGTGCTTCAATGCCAGGCGTCATCATGCCCTTTTCTTTGGAAGTATCTGCCTTTTGAGGTACCGCTGCAAAAGACAGGTCAAGCTCTTTGCCAAGAAACGCATCATAAGCTCCTCTGAGTACTTCCACAAGTCCCTGGCCGCCAGAATCAACTACACCTGCTTGTTTTAACACAGGGAGCATTTCCGGGGTCTGTGCAAGAACAGCATCCGCTTCCTTGATAACTTCGCTGATAAATACCTCTAAATCCTTCTCTCCTGCCATGGCGAGATCGTTTGCCCTTTTGGCAGCTCCCTTGGCAACCGTAAGAATGGTTCCTTCTTTTGGCTTCATGACAGCCTTGTATGCCGTCTCTACTGCCTTATCACAGGCAGAGGCAAGAATCGCAGCATTGATCTCATCATACTCTTTGATGACCTTGGTAAATCCTCGAAAGAGCTGAGACAATATGACACCCGAATTTCCTCGTGCACCTCGCAGAGAACCAGAAGAGATCGCTTTTGCAAGAGAGACCATATCAGGCTCCGCTATAGCAGCCACTTCCTTGGCCGCAGACATAATCGTCATAGACATGTTTGTGCCGGTATCACCATCCGGAACAGGAAAAACGTTCAGTTCGTTGATCCATTCTTTTTTATGCTCCAAATTCTTTGCTCCGGCGAGAAACATTTTTGAAAGCATTTTCGCATCGATTACATTTAATCCCACTTCAGAAATCCTCCTTAATCAATCACTCGAACGCCTTCAACATAGATGTTGATTGTTTCGATTTCGAGACCTGTGAAATTTTCAACTTTGTATTTTACATTGTTAATCAAATTGTCGCATACTGTTATAATGCTCACTCCATACGCCACAATAACGTGAAAATGAAGAATTAATTTATTGTTCACAATATTGACCGATATTCCATGTGTGATGCTCTCCTTCATAAGCAGCTTCACCAAACCGTCCTTCACGTTTACTGAGGCCATTCCGACGATACCAAAACATTCGACCGCTACGCTTCCCGCATACTGGGCAATAACCTCCGGATCGATATAGATATTACCCATGTGGGTATTCATAGATCCTTTCATAGAAACCCTCCTTTTTGTCGCTGATATATAAAGAACATTAATGTTATTATTATAACCGTTTTTTGGAAAAAAGGAAACATATATTTTAATAGAATTTCCATCATTTCTAAAAAAATTACATTTTTTATGAAAAACACCTTGCCAAACGGCATTTTTTTTGATAAGATACTACTGTTGTGAGTCGAATGACTTAGTTTAGTCGAGGAGGTGCTAACGATGGCAAAGTGTGATATTTGTGGCAAAGGCGTTCATTTCGGTAATAACGTAAGCCATTCTCATAGAAGATCCAACGCGATTTGGAATTCCAATGTAAGAAGTGTAAAATGCAAAGTGAACGGAGCTGCTAAGAGAATGCATGTATGTACAAGATGTCTGCGTTCAGGAGCTGTTGAGCGTGCATAATTTGGAAAGCGTATATTAAAAAAAGAGGCGTTGTGCTTCTTTTTTTGTCTATAAAAACCATAAACAAAAAAGCCGGCACTATCTAGCTTCCATAGTACCGGCTTTTTAAATTTTCATATTCTGTCTGAATGAGCAATAATGTTTTCGTGTCGCCACATTTGTTATCTGGATGAAATATCTTCAACAATTCCTTATACCGCTTTCTCAATGCAAGATCGCAGTCTACCCCGCGGAAAAAACAGGTACTGTCATAGGCGCCTGATTCATATTGCTGATGCATCGATTTTGCCCCAGACATTTTCTGGCGTCTGTACTTGCTTTTTTCATGCTCAAAATTCAAGCGTTCACACTCTAATGCTTTCCTGTCAAGCGCAAGCTGCTGATATGCGTCCTCAATGATTTTCTTTTTCTTGGCAATAAATATTTCGTTGTCATCAAAGCGTTTCTTAATCGTTTTCTCACGCAGTTCCAGTGCACTTCTCTCTCGCTCCAGTTGTCTTTTCAAATCCTGCAGCTCGCGGCTCAGCTCTTGCAGCTCGTCCCTCTTTGCCTGAATTCTGACCTGCTCCTGAAACATCCAGGTTTTCATCTTCTTGATGTCATCTGGTGCTTCAGCCTTCATGAGCTTCTCATCAAAATCCAACATATTGATCTACTCCCTTTTGAATCTGAAACTATATACCTTTATTTACACTCAAATAGAAAATACCCTGCAATAATGAAAATAGCAATCAGGATTAATCCAATCCATACACTGCCGATCACCAACATAAAAAGCATGCCGATTGCAATCCAAAACAAAGTATAACCTATAAGCTTACACATAATCGTACACCCCGGCATATCCTTATTTTATGTATATGCGAGGTGCAGCTTATTTATTTCCTTAGGAATTGTGCCTTATTTATTTTCTGGAAAAGCCGTGCTGACTGCCTCATCATCACTTGGCATATCCTCGTTTCTGGAGGTAAACCGATCAATCAGGTCAGGCACCATATCAATAATTTTATTGACTGTATCCTGATTTTTGATATTGACAAGTCTCACCTGTCCATTCTTGATGACAAGCACTGCACTGGGAGACATTTTCCCAGTCATGCCGCCTGCTCCGCCGTTTTTCTTCTCCTGGGATGATGCGCCTGCGCCAACCCCAAAAGTGACATCAACCAGAGGAATAATTGTCGTATCTCCTGCCTGCGTCGGTTGACCAACCACTGTTTTGGATGAGAGAAAACTTTCCATTCCCTGCATCATGGAATTTACTACTTCGTTAAAACTATTATCAGACATTCTATACCTCCAAATTATATGAATTCAAATCAATTTTCACTTTGCTTCAACTGTTTGATCAGACGCTTGATATCCTTGTCAAAAAATAGGATACAGGCAGCCCGCACAAATACAAATACGCTGACATGTCCCTGAAAGAAAATGTCACCCTCAATAACAGACTGCTCAAACTCAGGCACGATATGAATCCTTCCCTGATGAAAGGGATAAAACATTCCCCATACAGCAAGAACCTCTCCCATCACTGCCGGGTCATCAAAGCCAAGATGAAGATTGACCTGGAACTTTCGCGGTGATATCTTTCCCAGAACACGCCCTAACTGTTTTTGACATGCTGCAAATGCCCGTTTTGTGCTGTCAAGCTGTAATATTTTGAGGTAATATTTTATGTTATTTTTTATTTTAATTATTGTATCAC
>CAMWXA010000255.1 GCA_947178035.1 uncultured Lachnospiraceae bacterium
CTCTAGTATATCACACTCTTACATGAAAAAAAACTCCGAAACAGTTATTCCTGTCAGGGAGTTCTTTTGCCAATCAAATCTTTTTCCTTATTTAGAACATTTTGAGGGTTGTATTTCATATCAAACATATCAATCACGTCAGGCCCAAAAATGGAATGCATATAATTATACATCTCATCGTTCCAGATCTCTTTCTGCTGCTTTAAGATAATCTTTCTCTTGAGCTGCACTTTGAAGTCAGATACCCATTTGTTGATCTCGTCGATTTCCTGGACATTCTGCTGTATCCTGCCGTAACAAATCCGCATACTTGCAATCATCAACTCAAAATTCGCCTCATCAATCTGCTTTGGCATCTCCATCAGCTCGTCGTTGTAATCCTCAATCTTTTGTTTGGCCTCTTCAATCATGCGCTTGTTGTCCGACATCTTCTTTTCCTTGGCCGGGCTGTCAGGAAGTTCCATAATGGACACAATCTCCTGCATAAGCTTTTTTTTAAAAGAGACAAGACTCTTCAATTCTGTGTTCAATTTTCCCTGCCTTTTCAAAATCTCATTGAGATTGTCCTCGAGTCTTTGTATTTCCTCATTTGCCCCTGCCTGTGTGAAGAGCTTATGCCACTGGTTATCCAATGTCAAAATCGGTATCTTTTTCCCTATTAATGCCTCTCGAAAGGCCTCTTCCTCCGGTTCCATATCATCAACCCCCCATTTTACTCCACAAACTTCTCCCGCTTATTGATTCGCAATTCCGTACGATAATCTCATCAGACTATCAGAAAGATGTACATTTTCAACGACAACACTTTCTGGCACATTCAGATCCACATGGGCAAAATTCCAAATTGCCTTAATATCGCACCGGACAAGAAGCTCTGCAGTCTTTACCGCGCCATCCTTCGGCATCGTAAGCACCGCAATGTCAATATCATTTTCCCGGATGAACCGCTCAATTTTCTCCACCGGCTGCACAGCTATCCCTCTCAGCTCTTTTCCATATAACATAGGATTCTTATCAAAAATACCCTTCACGATAAATCCCCTGCGCTCAAAGTTCATATAGTTTGCAAGCGCCTGCCCAAGATTCCCGGCACCTATGATAATAAGATTGTGCGTTTTGTTTAGTCCTAGAATCTTTGCAATCTCATTGTACAGATACTCTACGTTATACCCGTATCCTTGCTGCCCAAAGCCTCCGAAATTATTAAAATCCTGCCGAATCTGCGATGCAGTGACCTTCATCAGTTTGCTTAAATCCTGAGATGATATCCTCTCGATACCGCTATCCTTCAAATCTCCCAGATATCTGTAATATCTGGGAAGTCTCGCGACAACCGCCTGTGATATATTCTTATCATCCACGATTCTTAACCTCCACATGACAATGACTTTTTCAGCCCCGCACCATTCGTATGCAATATGCCAAAAAAATAATAAAATATGTATTATATATTATACAATCCTGTTAAATGATTGTCAATTCTTTTTCCAATGCGGTATCGATTCCGATTGCTTTTATTTTCATTCTCTTTTATAATAGGTAAATAGATTTTTATACGCGAGGAGGAAATTTCCATGATTCTATCATGCAGTAACATAGACAAGACTTTTATCGACAATCATGTCATCAAAAATGCTTCCTTTCATATAGAGGATTATGAAAAAGCTGCCATCGTTGGCATCAACGGTGCGGGCAAGTCCACTCTGCTCAAAATTATTACAGGCAGACTTCCCGCTGACGCTGGTGTTGTAACCTTTGCAAAGGATAAGAGCTTCGGCTATCTCGCCCAGCACCAGGCTGTGGACAGCGAAAACACCATCTTTGACGAGCTGCTCACTGTCAAGCAGGAAGTTCTTGACCTAGAAGCCTCCATTCGCCAGACTGAGGCTGATATGAAGAACGCTTCCGGCGAGGAACTGGACCTGCTTCTCAAAAAATACGCAAGCCTGACGCACCGCTTTGAGGATATCAACGGCTACGCCTGCAAGAGCGAGATCACTGGCATCTTAAAAGGACTGGGCTTTCAGGAGGACGAGTTTGACAAAAAGGTAGCCACACTCTCCGGCGGCCAAAAAACGCGGGCAGCTCTCGGAAAGCTGCTTCTGCAAAAGCCGGATCTGATTATGCTCGACGAGCCGACCAACCATCTCGACCTCAACTCCATCGCATGGCTTGAAACGTATCTTCTGAATTACAAGGGCGCTGTCCTTATCGTCTCACATGACCGGTATTTTCTGGATAAAATTGCCACGAAGATTATCGAGATAGACAATGGCGCAGTGTCCACCTTTAACGGAAACTATTCGGACTATGCCATCCAGAAAGAACACCTTCGCGCCGAGCAGATGAACGCATACCTGAACCAGCAGCGTGAAATCAAGCACCACGAGGAAGTGATTGACAAGCTTAGGCAGTTTAACCGTGAAAAATCCATAAAACGCGCCGAGAGCCGTGAAAAAATGCTGGACAAAATCGAGCGGCTTGAGAAACCTGTTGAGGTCCGGACCGATATGAAGCTGACTCTCACACCATATCGGACGAGCGGCAATGATGTCATGCAGATTGAAGGTCTCTCCAAGAAATTTGACAGCCACCAGCTGTTTGAGAATGTCTCTTTTGAGATTAAGCGCGGTGAGCATGTCGCCATCATCGGAGACAATGGAACAGGAAAAACCACCCTCCTGAAAATCATCAACGAACTTGTTCCCATGGACAGTGGCACAATTAAGCTGGGCACAAATGTGGAAATCGGATACTATGATCAGGAGCACCATGTACTTCATATGGATAAGACACTATTTGAGGAGATCAGCGACGACTACCCTTATCTGACCAACACAGAGATTCGGAACACACTTGCAGCCTTCCTGTTCACAGGTGAGGATGTTTTTAAAAAGATCAGTGCGCTGAGTGGTGGTGAACGCGGGCGCGTATCCCTCGCAAAACTAATGTTGTCCGAGGCAAACTTTCTCATCCTCGATGAGCCGACAAACCACCTTGACATCACTTCAAAGGAAATCCTTGAGACAGCGCTGAACGCTTATGAAGGTACTGTCCTTTATGTCTCACATGACCGGTATTTTATCAACAAGACAGCAAGCCGCATCCTTGAGCTCACGCACCAGAAGTTTGTCAACTATATCGGAAACTACGACTATTATCTTGAAAAGAAAGAAATTCTGACACCCGTGTCAGAGACAGCCTCCTTTGCAGCGGCAGAAGAACCTTCCGCACAGAAGCTTGACTGGAAACAGCAGAAGGAAAATCAGGCACAGATTCGCAAAAGAGAAAATGACTTAAAAAAGTGCGAAGAAAAAATCGAAGCGCTTGAAGCCAAAAACGCTGCACTCGACGAGGAGATGACCAAACCGGAAATCGCAACAAACCCGGTAAAGCTTCAGGAAATCGCAGCCGACAAAGAATCGATTGAGGCAGAGCTTGAGACGCTCTATGCCAAATGGGAAGAATTATCTGAGACAGAATAGCACGTGAAATGTTCCTCAAAAAAATATTATATAGGAGAGATAAACCATGAAAAAATTCTTAATAATTGACGGTTCCTCAATGCTAAGCACCTCATATTACGGCAATCTTCCAAAATCTGTCCTCTATGCCAAGACAGACGAGGAAAAGGAAAAACACTATTCCGAAATCCTGCAAACCTCCAAAGGAGAATACACAAATGCCCTCTTCACAATGCTTCGAACGCTGACTTCTCTCTACAAGAAGACGAAACCAGATTATGTGGCAGTCGCTTTTGACGTGTCGCGCGATACCTTCCGACGCACTGTTTTAGGCGCGGACTCCTACAAGGCCAACAGAAAAGAGGCGCCGGCCCCATTAAAGGAACAATTTATCGCCATGGAAAATCTATTACAAAAGATAGGCTGTCAGGTGCTTATGGACAAGGACTATGAGGCCGATGATTTTGCGGCTTCCCTTGTCAAAAAGTTTGAATCACCAGAACTCGAAACCTACCTTCTCACAAAGGACCACGACTATTTCCAGCTGGTAAGCGATTACACCAGACTGTGGCGCGTCACCGACAAGGAAAAAGTAAAGGATATGCAGCAGCGGTATGGGCTCTACGCCGGCAGGAAAGGCTACACTTCCCTTCCAGCCGGAATCTTTGAATATACTGCTGATCTTGTCTATTCCGAAGAAGGCGTGTACCCTGAAAATATTGTCACACTGCTCTCCATCACCGGCGACCCGGGAGATGGCATTCCAGGTTGTAAGGGTGTATCTTCGGCAGCCGCCCCGCTTGTGAACGAATACGGCTCCCTCGATGCCATCTATGAAGCGATTGAGGACTGTGAGGGCAGCAAGAAAAAGGAAAAAGCGCTGTCCGATTTCTGGAAAAGCAGCCTTGGCATCGGTCGGAGTCCCTTGAATGCCTTGAAGGAGAATAAGGAGACTGTATATTTAAGTTACCAGCTTGCCAGGATGAAGGACGATATTCCCATCACACAGTCCTTGGAGGACTTTCAGCTGAATATCGACAAAACCGCCTTAAAGGAAGAACTCCGGCACTATGAGATGCTCAGCCTGATCGCGGAATTGAATTTGTAACTCAAACTTGCAGCGGCGCATAGAATAATGCTTTCCACTTATCCTATGCGCCGCTGCAATGAATCTGTTTATTCTTTTATCACATCTAATTCTGTAATGTTAATCCCTGAAGCTGTTAAAATAACTTTCAACTCAATGTATCGCCTTTTCATTTTTTTATATGCTCCTGAATCCTTATCACATTCCAGCATATAATCCTGCAGCCTCGAAAATTCTTCAACTGATATTTTGAGCATTTCCTTTTCAGACATATCATCACCATCCTTTTCGAATCTATCCTGATCATTACATTATTATCATAACAAACGAATTCAATCTTGTAAAGTCTCAAAGGTCTCCCTTATTGCCCTGATAAAGTCCAGACTGTTCAAAATCACCGGATTCTCACAGGTCGATATCAGCGAAAGGCTCTTTGTCATTTTCCCGTCCTCAACAGTCCTGATACATGCCCTGTCCAGTTTGTCGGCAAAATCCTGAAGCTCCTGTATCCCATCCAGCTCGCCGCGCTTGCGCAGTGCACCTGTCCATGCAAAAATGGTTGCAATCGAATTGGTTGAGGTCTCCTCCCCCTTCAGATGCTTATAGTAATGACGCTGCACTGTCCCGTGTGCCGCCTCATATTCATAAACACCGCTCGGCGAAACCAGCACAGAAGTCATCATAGACAGATCACCGTATGCAGTCGCCACCATGTCAGACATCACATCGCCGTCATAGTTTTTGCATGCCCATATGAAACCGCCCTCTGAGCGAATCACGCGCGCAACCGCATCATCGATCAGCGTATAAAAATACTCAATTCCAAGCTTTTCAAACTGTTCCTTGTACTCTGCATCAAAAATCTCCTGAAAAATATCCTTGAACGTATGATCGTATTTCTTAGAAATCGTATCCTTAGTCGCAAACCACAAATCCTGCTTTGTATCAATCGCATAGCCAAAGCACGCCCTTGCAAAGCTGGAAATAGACTCCTTGGTATTATGAATCCCCTGAATAATCCCTGATCCCTCAAAATTGTGAATCAGCTCTCTTGTCTCTGTTCCGTCCTCTGCGGTAAAGACCAGCTCCGCCTTTCCTTTTCCTGGAACTTTGATCTCCGTATTCTTGTACACATCACCGTATGCATGACGGGCAATCGTGATCGGCTTTGTCCAATTCTTTACATACGGAACAATCCCTTTGATCAAAATTGGTGCGCGGAACACGGTCCCATCCAGGATTGCCCTGATCGTTCCGTTCGGACTCTTCCACATCTCCTTGAGGCTGTACTCCGTCATTCGCGCAGCATTCGGCGTGATTGTTGCACACTTGACTGCCACACCATACTTTTTGGTAGCCTCCGCGGAATCTACCGTCACCTGATCGTTTGTCTCATTGCGATGCTCCAGACCTAGATCGTAATATTCTGTCTTTAGGTCTATGTACGGAAGAATCAGCTCGTCCTTAATCATCTTCCAAAGGATTCGGGTCATCTCATCCCCATCCATCTCCACTAACGGTGTCGTCATCTGAATCTTTGTCATCATTGTCTCCTCCTGTTTCTCCTACTTTAATCATAACCACGCGAAGAACGCCGCACTCTGGCGTTCTTCCAAACACTTAGCAAGTCTTAGGCCGTGTCCTTTACGGCCTTAGAGCTGCTTAATGCTATCCGCGAAGAACGCCGCACTTTGGCGTTCTTCTAAACACTTAGCAAGTCTTAGGCCGTGTCCTTTACGGCCTTAGAGCTGCTTAATGC
>CAMWXA010000256.1 GCA_947178035.1 uncultured Lachnospiraceae bacterium
ATTATATGGTATACAGTGTGCCGCTTGACACAGACCTGACAACGCTTTCCCACTATCCGTCCATCGCAATTTCCAAAAGTGATTTGTAAAGTAATCTTATTTTTAATAAAAAAGAAAGGGGTTGTGGAAAATGTTCCATAAAATCAAAAACAAGGCAGATTCCATAGAGGAATGCCAAAAGAATCAGGACTGGACAGCACTGTCCAAATCCTACTATCAACTAGGCGTGAGCGCCATGGAAGCGGGCGATCTGAACCATGCCCATCTGTGGCTGCACCGGGCAGATACCATCTACAGTGCCGATGATGATATCTATGATGCGGTGGGGGAAAAGCTCATGAACGACTGTTCCGACCGCATCGGTCAACTGGAAGAGGAGGCACTGCTCTACAATGACGTTCCTTCCTCGGTGGAAGAAATGGCAGAATCTCTGGGAGATGCGCAGATTCGGGTGTGGGGGCTGCTGTCCCTTGCAAGACTTGTGAAACTGGGCGAGAAGCTGTCTGTCCTTCCCGGATGTGAAGTGCTCGGCAATCTGGGACGCGCTGTCGATACCGTGTTGAAATCTTTTCAGGAGCCGCCTACAGAGGAAGAGTTTAACGGCTTAAAAGATCTATGCAGTGTATTGTATGATCTGGGAGACAGTCCTGTCTTCTGGGGAATGGGAAGCGCGATCGATGTCCCGGGAGGCGAACCACTCCAGGTCTTTGACCTGAACGGCTTGCTGAGCGTTCTGGAGATTGAGGCTTACCTGCATGGACATCTGGAATTTATCTGTGCCCTCAGCCAGGAAGAGGAACCTCCATCACCAGAAACAGGTATTATCTCCGCAGCCTTGCTGCCAGATTACTATGTGCGGACAGGTGCAGGCAACCTGGCGGAGACGCCTCAGATCAAAGCTGAGCTGGAACGCATCTCAAGCGATTACGATTTTCTCAACTCGGAAATGACATGGGACCTGATACAGCAGAGAGTTGAGGAATATAAGAAGTTAGACATTTTAGCATGATGACGCCCTGACAGCTGTTTCAATACCCGCAGGAAGAAGGGGCCTCTGTGACAAACAGCAGAGACTCCTTCTTCCGCCCTAAAACACTCAGTACAGCAGTCAAACATCGCCCCAACAGGAGGCTGGCGGGTTTCATTCATCCTATCAACCATTCTGAATTCTCTCCTTTTTATCTGCGTATAAATCTCCAAAACTACAGCAAGGCTGTCGATCTAATTTTCCCAATATTCAAATCCTGCCCAATCCTCCAAATCACTGTAATTTTGTCGTGTCGCTTTTATCGCTTTTAAAAAAGCAGTATCCATTCCACCCTTAGTTTCCAGTTCGTTTAATAGTTCCGTCAAAAAGCAGCACACCGCCTCAACTTTGACATCCCAGTGACAGCTGATAATACCTCCCCTCAGCCTTTCAATCATTTGAAGCCAGCTTCCCTGATCCCTTTCGGGGTCTTGCCCAACAGGTATCCCTCCTGAACAGGACATCAAAATGAAATAATTCAAATTCTGCGTCTCAACGCACTTCAAGATATCTTTTAAAGCTATTATATGACTGCCACTCCAAATCCCAACTGCACCATTAACAGCATCCTGCTGTTTGCCGCTATGAACCCCATGTCCATATACAATGTATGCATTTACTTCCTTCTCTGACAGACAGAAATTATTGTTGTCATTCAATAAAGACATGCATCTGTATTGATTACACATATTATGCAGCCACTTTCTTATTTGTTGTAATGCAGCATCCAGATCATCCCCATAAATCCTATTATATATTTTTTCTGGGACAGGACGCTGCGCCCTCCGCCAAAGAACATTATAATTAGCAATGTGAATAACCGACTCTACAATATCCATCAGATACTCATTGTTACAGCGGCTCGCTGCCAAAGAATATGAACCTGTTGTAAAATCCGGAATTATGAAAACTCTTTTTAGCTGATTTTCTTTTATAAATTCATGTACAATACCGAAAAAAATATTTGTTATCTGATCCGAAAGCTCCTGGCATTTCTCCTGATTAGCGCCTTTCTCCCACATCTCATTATATAATGCCAGCTGTTCCGTGAAATTATTTGTTGTTTTAATTATAATATCATGTTTCTTCTTAGAAATCAGAATGATAATCAAGGAATTATCCAGCGCTACGGAATGAATAATCACTTCATCTTCACACAGCCTATCTTGAACCTGCTCTATTGAGTATGTGTTAAATTGCGACAATGGCTGAAAATAAGGATGGCTATCCTTTAACATATTTGTCTGCTTCTCCAACTCCCGCTCCACCTTCAGCAGGGCTTCTTTATCTTCATTGTTATTCCTTTTTTGAACATGATAACGGCCTAACAGTTCAATATAACGCTGAAACTGCTCCTCTTCCTCTTTCGTGACCTGACATTCGTTATTATATATATTTTGCTCTTCCAATGTTCTCGGAAGTATTCTCTGCACACAGAAAAATAACTCCTCCTCTGCATTTTTCCCATCAGGCAGGATGTTTTTTCCCTGGATTTTTTGCACTACAAGAAATTTCATATACTCTCGATATATCATACTTGCTTCCTGAGATACCCCTGTTCTTTCCTCCTGATGAAATACTTTGCGTTTTTCTTCAACATAATTAATTGCACGGCTAATATAATCATAAATCTGATTTCTATCCCTTTCACCTTTACTTTCACTCATCAGAATCTGGGAAAACAAAATGAGTGCCTTATCAATCACATCTTTTCTGTCCTTGACCACATCTAAAACGGCATCTCCATATTGGCGGACAATTTCCACAGCCCTAGCAATGTCATTCTGACTTAGCTTGCTAATACAGTTCACTATTCTTATTGCGCTGCGCATTTTTTCTTCACTGTCACTATTTTTGTTCTCTAATTGCTGCTGCTCTTCCCTGATTACAGTCATTGGATCCTCATCCCCAAAATAATCAGCAGCAAAAGGACTATATTCAGAAAACGTTTTGACAAACTTTTTTACTGCTTCCTTCTCCTTACTTCGTCCAATTTCGTACTCTCCGAGCAGAAACAGTGTCAAAACAGGAACCGCATTTTCCAAAAAAGGAATGTATATCCCTGTTTCCACTGCCATCAAAAATCCGGACAAAATGCAGGCAGCGCCTTCTTCCTTCCTATTCTGCCTATACTGACTATTCCCCCATGCCAAAAGTCCCAAATAACCACTCAATTTCTGTGCTCCCCTGTCTTTATACAGTTCCGCACTTTGGAACAGCGTAAGGGCATAATTATTTGCTCTTTGATACTCCGCTCGATAAGCAAATATTAAGCTTCCATAGTAATCACTCCACGGCTCGTCCTTATCTCCTCCCTCCTCTTTTGCCCAGATCTTTGCCCCACGGAGCATGTCAATCAGTTCTTCGTTTGTTAAACTTTTACCTTCTCCCATGTCTCCATTATTTATTGTCAGTAATCTCAATGCCTCATTTCCATCCATCAGGGTAAAATCCCTTATCTTTCTTTTATAATTAATTTCTGCAAATTGGGGAATCATATTAATCAATTCCAAGTATAATGCCTCTCTCCATTCACTCATAGACATAGAATCCATGTAGTCCCGCCAGCGCGAATATACTGTCTCACCACTACAGCATAATATTGTCATTGCTTTCAAAAGGGCTTTGCATTTATTTTGCAGAAAAGCAATGCGTGATAAACCTTTTCCAGCTGTTTTTGCGTCCTTTAGCAGCTCCATTTTCAAAGTAATCAATTCTTCTGCCTTTGGTCCATCTATTGACATATTGGCATAACCCATCATATAAAGCGCCGCTTCCCGATCATCTACTGCATTCTTAAAATAGTTAACAGTCCTCAGAACCGCCTCATTATTTAACTGCGGTTCCTTATCTATAACACTGTGCAGATATTGCCATACAATTTCTTTCTCTCTCATATTCTCGTTTATAATATCATTCATACGTGCTATCAGTTCATAATAATTTTTATAGTATCCTGTCTGCTGCCCACTGATTTTACGAAAAATTTGTGCTGCGGTTTTATTTTCGCCATTTCTGGACTTAAGAGAACCGTATGCCTCCAATACACCCATATCCTGAGGAAATCTTTGGTACAATGTTTCTATCCATTTTTCTTCTTTCTCTGTTCCTTGACTGGCACGAATTAGTGTCACTGCCAGCCCTCTCGTATATGGTTCTTCTTTATACAGCTCCTCCAGCATTTCCAAGGATTTACCTCCCCTTCTATCCATGTAGCAGCAATCAGCCAACAACAGCTTTTCATGCGTGTCAAGCTCTTTCACATCCACTTCCTGCAAAATATTAATAGCCGACTGTAAATCACCTGCAACTTTGCAGGAAACTGCCTTCAAATATCTGCATATTGACTCTCCTAATACCCCTCTCTTCGCTTCGATCATTTCTTTAATTTGGGAAATCGTATATTTTCTGCTTGTAATGGCATCTATCAATTCCCTTTGGATAGAATATCCATCTCCCTCATATCTACACGCACAAATCGACATATTATTTGACTTTTCCAAACATGCTGTTATCTTTTGTTCTGTTTCTAGAAATATGCTTAAAAAAACCATTAAACCGCCAAGGCTTTTTACTGCCTTTTCATACCAACGATCTAACTTTTCACAGAAAGATTCCCAGTTTTCCTCCTCCTCATAGTGAAAACGGGATGTTCTTCCAATAAAATCCATTTCTACTGCTGCCCGTTTTCCTATATTGGGGACAAGTCTTTCCATTCCCAATACATATAGAATATATCTCTTGCCTAATGATCCTATGATATTATCAACTTCTGCATCATCTAACTTTTCTGCATCTTTCCAAATTACACTTTCCAAAATTTTCGCTGGAAACATTGTTTTCTCACTATTGCCGCAATAATTTAAAACCACAATTTTATACCCTGACTCAATTCCTTGTTGCATTATGTCTATGACAAATTTATATGGAACAGCAGCATCATGGCAAAAAACTGTATATGCATCTATGGACAACATCTCCATACTCATTATTCATCAACCTCTACTCTCTCCACTAATGTTACAAATCCCTGAGTCACTTCGATACATTTCAATTTTCGTAAATTTTCTAATGCCTCGTCAAATGATTTTTTGCTGATGTCGTTATTTCCTTCATTTTTTCTAACCTGTTCATACAAGTCTTCTTCCATAAGATCTCGTCTTTTGCGCCTTTGATTTTCATATAACTCAATCAAAATTCTAATCTGTACAGAATCCAGTGAAATATTCTCCTGTCTAAAAAGATTTGCAACAATCGTCAGAAGTATCAAAACCCATTGTTGTATATCCAGCTCGCTTTCAGTCAGCTCAATTGCTGTACGAACTAATGTAAGCGCTGTGCTCAGGTTGAAGTTTAATCCGTACCTTTTTAGGTTCCCTTGTGAATTGCCTATCTGTATGGACAAATACCTTTCATCTGTTCCCTCCTCTGTCAAACAGCAATCCAATATCTTTCTGTAGATTTGCAGCTCCTTGTCCGACAAGTCAATATCTGCCATTAAACGACTCTTTTGTTCATTCAGTTTTTCGTCATTCATCTTTTTCTCCTTCTTCACTACATCATATTTTATAGTACAAATTATCTTTTAATCAACATACCACCTTCAGCCCCAGTTTAAAAGGGACAGAATTGACCAATGCACGCGCAAATCGTAAACGGTGGATAGCATGTACCTATACAAAATCCGAGCAGTCCTGTATCATAGAATCAGAATCACTCGGATAAATATATTTTTTGCTGTCTTCGATCATTACCCAGTTTTTCTTTCCGATGCAGAAACCACAGTTCGACTGCCCGGCAGCGTTGTTGTCCATCGGGACTTCACCGTCATCCAGAAATACTTTCAGGTATTTCTCCTGGTTAAGACAGTAGCTGAACCCTTCATGGGTCTTGCTTTTCAGGGTATTCTGGAAACATTTTCATGAACCCATGTGAAATAAACCTCCACCAGCGGTCTTACACTCAGCTGGCGGCGGTTCTGTCTTTCTTCCGCGGAGAAATCTTTTAACATCCTTTCTTCGCGGTATATAGCCTGTATCATTTTCAGTGCCATGTATACACGGCTGTCTTTGCGCCCTGGTTTCGGCAGTGCCTTGACTGCCTAATCAAATCTGCGGCGCGCATGTGACCAGCCTCCAATACCGTTTTTAATGGAGTATAGCAAAATTTTTACAACCATGTAAAGTATTATTGCAAGCCGGATAGAGTACTAGAGCGTGTTTGAAAAATGCTTTCTGCCAGATGTGCGTCACAGTTTGT
>CAMWXA010000257.1 GCA_947178035.1 uncultured Lachnospiraceae bacterium
ATATTATTATTGATAAGCTGTGGTGTTATCTCGGAAATAAAACAGATGATTTATATTTCAAAATAGGCATTACCGCAAATAAATATTCAAAAATCCGGAGCGGGGATATTCCGCTTGCATTCTTGGAAAAAAAGTGGAATGAACAGAACAGCCCATTAAAAAAATTCAGTCTGCCAAAAGAAATAATGCTTGGATATTCTGCAATTGCCGTAAATAATATTTCACGGGAAGACTGGCTTTCATATATAGACGCACGATATGGGGGCAGCGAAGAAAACAGAAAGAATAACATGAGAAATTTTAATAATAAACTAAATAAGGCGTTTGCAAAATTAGAAAATGAAAAAAATCTCAGAAGCAATATCGGAACATTGTATTGTTTTATCAAATACGGCGTTTCGCCTGATTTACATGAAATTGACCGTGAAATGAAAGAATTATATGCTTCATTAAGGAAAGTCACGACAGAAAATATCAAAAATTGTGATGATAAACTTCGTGAAGAAATCCACCGCTATATGAAAGAAGTATTATATAAAATAGATGTTATCACAGCATATAATAATATTACAAACACCGAAAACATATAAATGGTTTATGGCACTTATTAAAAAAAATGAAATTGACAGTGATACAGATGAGTGAAATATATTTATCCCATGAGTGAAACAGGACATGCCATGAGTGACAAAGAACATTGTTTTGTCAATCTGGACATGTTCTTTTTTTGCCTTTAAAATAAGCTTGCTTTAAAAAAACAAAAAGAAAGGAACTGTCCGAGAATACATGGACAGACACAGGTAAAATGTAATGATGGAAAAAAAGACAACAAATAATAATGCAGGGGTATCAGCTAACAACATTGCAGAAAACAGGAATGCGGAACCCAGTTCAATGATGAACAATGCCACAGATAATAATGCGGATATATCGGGGGTGCCGGACATGGAACAATTGGAAAGCCTTGCAGAACTGATTGCGGAAGAAGAGCAGGCAGTTACCGGAGTATCTTCACAGGAAGAACAGAAAATGATTGTTGTTGAAACCCTCAGTCCGTCCAGCGATGTAACATCGGAAATACCCGAAGAAGAGCGCGGGACAACAGAGGAAGAATTTCCGGTTGAAATGGAAGAAGCCTGTAAGTGTGGGTGTTTCTATCCCACATTAGGGATGACAGGGTTTGTTACCAACACAGGGCATAAAATTCATGCAAGAATCTACATGGATTCAAAAAGAAGCCGTATTATCGAATACTGCCAAGAGTATAATGATGGGTCATGCTCAGCAAAAATGAAAATCAAGCAGGCAGATTTACTGCTTGCGGCTTCTTACTGTTTTGATGCGCAGAAAGCAAAAAACGTGAAGATGAAGTCACTAATAAACAATTTTATAATGGAAGTGAGCAGGGATTATTTCAATAAGATTGCATTCCCCGGCGAAGCCATGAACATTCCGGAAGTTTTAAATTTGATGTTGTATCAATATAACAACATTCATGTAGAAGCTGAAACCGGAATGTCAAAGCTGGATCAGCCTGATAAATTATACCCCGCTGTCATCGGTCTTATCAAAAAGAACCATTTTGATATAGTAAACGAGCATGCGGCATACTATACACTTGAGAGAGAGCAGATAGACACATTGGCTGGGGATCTGAATGTAAAGCCAACCGAGTTGCTGAAAAAATTGAAAGCGTACCATTTTTTGTATCTGACGGAATCGTCAGAGGGATATCAAACATGCGTTCGTTTTAAGGCTGGCGGGGAATTCTTCCCCAAACCGTATACGCAGTGGTGCTACTGCGTTCTGAAACTGGATTACCTTGCAAAAAGAAAAATGCAGAAGGCAAAGGAGCAGGCGGCAAAATAAAAACAGGAAACAAAAAGTATAGAATGGCATTTCATAATTCTTAATTCATGGATAATGTCATAACCTATAAGGAAAAAGAGGTAGGAACGAGATATGGAAAACGAGCCGGTCATACATATTGAAACTGCCTACAAAAAGAAAAAGGTGAAAGTCCATTTAAGATTTTCACAGGATACAACCGATAAAAACGCGCAATATCTTTATGACATTTTAAAGAAAAATTATATCGAAAAAAATGAATTCAGGGCTATGAATCGGGATTTGCCGGCGTTAAAATGAATATACAGTAACTATTAATACAGAACCAAAGGGTGCCCATGGGAACAGAAACCATGGGCACAATGTTTCGGGAGGACAAGAAAATGGAAGTCAAAAAGGTAAGGACATTATTAAGGGTATCTTCAAAACAACAGCTGCATGAGGATGATATTCCGCTGCAAAGAGAGGAAACAAAAAGCTATATAGCGAAACACCATGACTGGATATTTGACATGGAATATATCGAGAAAGCAGTATCGGCATATAAAAACGGAGTTGAGGACAGGGAAGTCCTCATGCAGATTAAGGAAGATGCAGAAAATAAGGAATTTGACATTCTTCTTACATATATGACCGACAGGATAGGACGGAGGGAGGAATACAGCTTTTACATTAGTGAATTATATAAAGCCGGCATAGAGGTTTGGACTGTAAAGGACGGTAAGATTAAAAATGATGAACATACAGACAGCCTGATTACATATATACGCTTTTGGCAGAATGAGGAAGAAAGCCGGAAGTTAGGCAAGCGGGTAAGGGATGCCCTGATTGATCAGGTCGAAAAAGGGAAATTTGTAGGGGGAAAAGCCCCTTACGGATACCGGCTTGTGGAAACATCTGAAAAAGATTCACATAAACGGAACCGGCACAAAATGGAGATTGTGGAAAAACAGGCTGAAGTCGTGCGGAAGATATATGACCTGTACATACATCAGGGATACGGATACGAAAAAATAGCAAAAGAACTGAACAGGGAAGGAATACCGGCTGTTTCAGCCGATAAGTGGAAAAACGGAACAATATGCAGCATATTAAAAAATCCCATATACATGGGATATTATTCGATACACCGCAGGGAACGGGGGAAAAACTTTAAAAGGCTTGACCGAAAGGAATGGATATTGTCAAAGGAACAGGTCAAAGATATCGTGATTGTCCCGCAGTCTGACTGGGAGAAAGCGCAGGAAATCAGGGAGTCAAGGAAATCGCATTTAGAGGAAAAGAAAAAGAAAACGCTTGCCTTATATGAAGAACAGTATTCGGCACCTTTTAATCCAAGAGGAAAACTTTCATTATTGGGAATTGCGTATTGCGGTTATTGCGGTAAGCGTTTAAAAAGTGCCGGATATAACAACCACTGGGTCACAAAGGACGGAACAGAGAAAGTGTCCTGCATAGGCAGATACGGATGTCAGGAAAAATGCGCCGAAAGAAGTTACTATTCACAGGATTTTTTGGAGAGTGTCGTGTTTGAAGTGGTTGAAAACTATTTGGAACGGCTGAAAGAGGTAAACATTTCAGACGAGTTAAATGAAATGAAAAAACAGAAAATGTTACACGTTGAAAAAGAGCAAAAAAGAATAGCAAAGGAAAAAGACAAAAAAACAAGGGATATTAAAACACTGGAAGATGCGCTGCCCGAAGCATTTCGAGGGGAAAGTGGAATTACTGTTGAACGGTTGTCCCGAATGATAGGTGAAAAGGAAAAAGAATTAACGGAGTTGGAGCAGGACAGACTAAGACTGCAGGAACAGATAGAGCAAGCCAGTATCACATATGATGAGTTTTCAAAATTTATTGATATTGCGCCTGATTGGAAAAAGGTGTTTCAGGAGGCGGACATTCCGACAAAAAGGATGCTGCTGGCTTCACTGATAGAAAGGATTGACGTGAAAGACGAGGATATCAGCATTAAATTCCGGATTCGAATTGAAGATTTTGAGAAGCATTCCGGCGAGGGGGAGAAAATACTCGAAACTGTTGGCTCGGGTACCACTCCGTATATACGCGGTTCAGCGTAAATGACATAATTGCCAGTGTGTTGGCATAGATCGTGTTTTCCGGCCACGTCGCATAAATCTCGGACGACACAACATTTTTGATATAGTCTGTATAGCGCACATAATAATTTTTGGCAGTAGAGTCCTGAGGAACGCCATCATGTACAATGATATATTCTGGAATGACAACGCGGCTTAGGACGATTTCACCGCTTTCGTCCATGGGTTTGATTTCGTCCTCTGGTATTTTGGGTGGATATTCTCCATATAACGTATGGTCGGGTATGACGATATCTTCCTCGGTTTCTCCCGGAGGTTCTATCTCGAGTGGATTCATGGTGACTGGCTGGATCGCCGTGACATCAGGAAGGATCTCTGTGCCAGAGATATATACTGGTTCATATCCCGGTGCGGTGACAGAGATATTGTATTCTGAGTAGGGCTGTACATCACTGATTTCTGTGCTGTAAGACAGATTTGGGGCAGGAAGTGAGATCGTGGAGGTCTGCCCAGAGTCGTTGGTGGTAAGTGTCTGTACGACAGAGTCTGGATCACCGGAGTAAGATATTGTGATAGTGGCATTATCTATGGGGATAAAGCCCAGCGATGATGTAACGCTAATGGTTAAATCTCCAGAATAGGCCGGGGTTTCGGCTTTCATGATGTTAGACATAAAAATCCCCTGCATATGTTTTTTATAATATATGCAGGGGATTTCTGTATGTTACAGCTGCTATTTTTTCATGTTGGCCCTTTTTCTGAGTGTAGGATCCAGAATCTTTTTCCGAATGCGTAGATTCCCAGGTGTCACTTCAAGAAGCTCGTCTGTGTCAATAAAATCAAGCGCCTGTTCCAGACTTAAGATCTTGGGCGGAGTCAATCGCAATGCCTCGTCAGCACTGGATGAACGTGTGTTTGTAAGCTGCTTTTTCTTGCACACATTGAGCTCGATATCTTCACCTTTTCCGTTCTGACCGACAACCATGCCGGAATAAACCTTCTCGCCCGGGCTGATAAATAAAGTACCGCGTTCCTGCGCATTGTACAGGCCATAGGTGATTGCTTCGCCGGCTTCAAATGCGATCAGAGAACCCTGTTTGCGGTACTGGATATCGCCCTTGTATGGTCCATAGCCGTCAAATATTGTATTTAAGATGCCATTTCCTTTTGTGTCTGTCATAAACTCGCCGCGGTATCCAATCAATCCGCGTGAAGGGATAGAGAACTCCAGACGGGCATAGCCGCCGCTCGCCTTGCCCATGTTTTGCAGTTCGCCCTTTCGCTGGCTGAGTTTCTCGATGACAGAGCCAGAAAATTCCTCGGGAACGTCCACGTAGGCAAGTTCCATCGGCTCCAGCTTTTTGCCATTTTCGTCTGACTTATACAATACCTCTGCCTTGCTGACAGCAAACTCAAATCCTTCACGGCGCATATTTTCAATTAACACAGAGAGATGCAGCTCGCCGCGCCCGGAGACCTTGAAAGAATCTGCGCTCTCTGTCTCTTCGACGCGCAGCGATACGTCGGTGTTGAGCTCCCGGAAAAGCCTGTCGCGCAGATGGCGGCTGGTCACATATTTTCCTTCCTGTCCAGCGAGTGGTGAGTCATTTACAATAAACTGCATGGCAATCGTAGGCTCGCTGATTTTCTGGAAAGGAATGGGAACCACATGGTCGACAGCGCAGAGCGTATCGCCGATGTGGATATCTGCAATGCCAGAAATGGCGACAATCGAACCAATGCCGGCCTGCTTTACTTCAATTTTGTTTAGTCCGTCAAACTCATAGAGCTTGCTGACCTTAACTTTTTTCTGCTTGTCCGGTTCGTGATGGTTACAGATGATGACCTCTTGATTGACAGCGATGGTGCCATTGTCAACCTTGCCCACACCAATACGTCCTACATATTCATTGTAGTCAATAGTGCTGATCAACACCTGTGTTCCAGCCTCGGGATCGCCCTCTGGTGCGGGAATATAGTCAAGAATCGTCTCAAACAGCGGCGTCATGTCAACGCCCATTCCATCTTCCTCCAAAGAGGCAACGCCCGTTTTTGCAGAGGCATACACGAAGGGGCAGTCAAGCTGGGAATCGTCTGCGTCGAGCTCAAGAAACAGTTCGAGCACTTCCTCGACAACCTCAGAAGGGCGCGCCTCTGGGCGGTCTATCTTATTGATGCAGACGATGACAGGAAGCTTGAGTTCGAGAGCTTTTCTGAGCACAAATTTGGTCTGTGGCATAGCGCCCTCAAACGCGTCAACGACAAGGATAACACCATTTACCATCTTGAGGACACGTTCCACCTCGCCACCGAAGTCGGCATGGCCTGGTGTGTCGATA
>CAMWXA010000258.1 GCA_947178035.1 uncultured Lachnospiraceae bacterium
GGACGGGGCAAACAGTGCAAGAACCAGGATGTATCTGCTGGTTCCGGCAAGTAACACTTCATTTGCTCCCAGAAAAACTGCCGTCGTACTGTGAAGTCCCACCCCGAAAATCATGATCAGGCAGGAAGATACCATAATTGCAATAGCAGCCGTCTTGAAAACATTTTTAGCCTTCACTGCATCTTTCTCACCTAATGTACGGCCCATATAACTCAATGTTCCGGTACAAAGAATAAAACTGCATCCTAAAATAAGCTGCATATATGGACTGGCAATATTCACACTTGCCATAGCATTGCTGCTCTCGTAATTTCCAAGAAAAATTCCATCCACCATGCCCTGAATACCCACAAGTACCATAGAGATGACTGATGGAAGCACAAATTCCAGGAAAAGCCGCGGTATTCTTGCAGTGACTAATACATTATCTTTCACACTAATCTCCTTATTCATTTAAGGGCAGCTGCAATTCGGTCGCCCACTGATTGGCCGGATTAGGCGCACTGACAATATAATTCTCCCTATAAATTCCCTTATCCTTGTACCCATTCTCTGATGCAAAACGGCAGAGTGCACTCCATGAAGAAGCTGTACTTTTACTGCCGCGGTGGACAACTGCTGCGGCAGTCCTGATTTCTGGAAGTTCTTTTAACTCAAAACCTTTTGCTGAATCCACATTCCGGTCTACTGGAAAAGCAGCCGTAACCAAAACTTTGTTTTTACCTTCTATTTTTTTCTGTTCCATAACCACGATAGCTGCTGCCCCGGCTAAGATATTTTGTTCTGTAAGCCGGCCATAGAGCGTATCAAGAAGTTCATTGATAGTAGAATCTAAGATGGAAGACTTGAAGCTGTCAGCAATTCCGGTCATACAGGCTGCATACACCGACGGAATGGAACAGATTTCCGGAGCAAAGGACTCGCATCTGGCTGTCTCTGTGATATTTTTCTTTTTACAAGCGGGCTTTGCTGTGCCGTTAACGAGATACTGAACGGCAGCCAAGGTGTGGGTGCGGACAAGATGCAAAAGCTCATCAATAGATACATACTCATTGGCGGCAGAACAACGGCTTCCATCCGGCCCATACCAGAAAGCTGGAATCCCGCGGTAACGCCAATGACGGCAGTCGGAAATAGCAATGTCCGGTACAGGTTCCGGTTTTTCCCATCCAAGCCCTGTTACGGTATCCTGTAAGATTTTTACCATCTCATGGTCTGGGTCAGATATGTCAGCCACACTAATTCCTTCCAGGACAAGCTCTGCTTCTGAATAATGGGAAATCATTTCCTGTGCTTTTTTGTAAATGAGATAAGGATCTGCTCCAACAGGGGTGACAACTGCGACGGTGAAAGTGCATTCCGGTGCAATGACAGAAAGAAGGTCGCCGCCTTTTATGGTTGTGACATCGACAGTAATGCGGTTTAAAAGTTCTGCCTCCCCTCTCCCTCTGCGGTCTTCATACTGCTTGCGGAGCTTGTTATCCATGAGCATCTCTGACAAGACAGCAGGGAGCGTGACCTTTATGGTTTCCAGCTTCTTTAGCTCCTGAATGACCGAAGCCGCAATTTCAATTGCACTCCTGCTTTCATTGGAATATCCGGCAATCGCACCACGAGTCTGTATCTTAACGGTGAACTGGATGTAACCTTTGGATGAAAAGCTGATTGCGTTTGTCCCCGATGGTTCGCCGGTCAGTACACAGTCCGCCAGCATTTCTCGCTCCATCTGTTCAAACAGGAAACCTGTGCCGCGCTCATATCCGGTTTCCTCATCTGAAACAAGCGTAAGCGACACTTTACCCGGGAACTGTCCGCGCAGCCTTGAAAGATAAATATACGCGAACAGCATTGCAGCTGCTCCTGCCTTCATATCAGAAGATCCGCGCCCCCACACCTTTCCGTCCGCAATTTTCCCACTCCATGGAGAATCCGTCCATCCCGGCTCATTCCCTGCAGGCATCACATCCAGGTGTCCGTTGAACATAAGATGCCGCCCTGGCTTTCCCGTGTTTATGGCTGAGATAAGATTCGGCATGATTTCATTTGCCTTTATTTCCCTGCAGGATAGCCCTTCCTGCTCCAGAAGCTCCTTAATAAGAGCAGAAGCACTGCGGGTATCGCCATGGTCACTTGACGTTTCGCACTGAACAAGTCTTGAAAAAAAGGAAATGATTCTTTCTTTATCCTGTTCAACCCACTTCTCTATCTGGTTTTGAAACTGCTCTCTGATATTACGGTTTTCCAATGTAACTACCTCCCTATTTCAATCGTTTTATGAAACATTTACTAAGCCTGTTGCTTTTGTCTCAAACATAGCATATACTATGGAGTAACCCCATAGTCAAGAGGAGGATTTTTTATGGAACGTAAAAATGAAAAAAAGTATACTACTGGAGAGTTTGCAGACTATTTTGGCATAAAAAAAGATACACTGTTTTACTATGACAAGATAAAACTATTCTGTCCAGCAGGTGTGGAATCGAATGGGTACCGTTACTATACCTCTTCACAAATCAATACTTTATGGACACTGCTTTCCCTGAGAGATATTGGTGTTCCCGTTAAAGTCTTACAGGATTATTTCAAAGCCCCCTCTCCGGAACGTCTGGATGAGATTGCCAAAATTCAAATCCAGAAAATCGATGCAGAGATGTCAAATCTGCGGAGAATCAAACGGCTTCTTACAGACATCTCCTCCTCCACGATGGAAGCAATGCGGGCAGCTATAGGAAAGGTACACATTCAGACACTTCCAGACCAGCGATTTATTTACAGCAGTGAAAATGATAGAAAAACGGATACTTCAAATCAGCAATGGGAAAGCATTTATGAGAATTTTGTCCATGAAAACAGCTTAACCGGATCTGCCTATGTTGGCTCCGTTATTTCACAGGAAGACTTACGCAAAGGGCAATTCAGATATATATGCCGGCTTTTTACTGCAAGCCCTGGAAGAAATGGAACGATTCGTCAGGGGGGAGAATATGCAGTCTTTTATCATAAAGGCAATTATGACAGCATTCCGGAAATTTATCCGGACATACTCAAAGAAATAGAACATTTGGGATTTATGATTGCAGGAGATGCTTATGAAGAGTATCTGGTTGCCGAAATAGCAACTGACTGTGAAAATGATTATGTCACAAAAATAGAAATAAAGATTTCTCCACAATAATAAAGACCGCCCTTTGCAGTCAGGACGGTCTTTTACAGGCCATAAAACAATTCAGACAAGTCTCTGCTCCGCGTTCCACATCGCAGCGTATTTCCCATTCTTCTCCAAAAGCGCATCATGCGTTCCCGCTTCTGCAACCTTGCCGCCCGACACTACTAAAATCTGATCGGCATTCTTTACGATAGACAATGTATGTGCAATCATTACAACCGTTTTTTTGTTTTTCAGCAGATTCGCAATCGCCTGTTTCACTGCAAGCTCATTCTCAATATCCAAAGAAGCTGTCGCTTCATCCAGCAGCAGAATCGGACTATTCTTTAAAATTGCCCTTGCAATGGAAAGCCGCTGACGCTCACCGCCGGAAAGCAGATTTCCATTTTCACCGATAGGGGTATCATACCCTTTTATCATTTTACGTATGAACCCATCGCAGTTTGCTTCCCGGCAGGCAGCTTCAATCTCAGCATCTGCAGCGTTCGGTCTTGCATGGCGGATATTCTCGCGGATTGTATCGTCAAACAAGAATACGTCCTGAGCTACCATGGAAATCTGTTCCAGTACCTGCTCTGCAGCCACATGATTGATTGGCCTGCCTCCGATGCAGATTGTTCCGCTGTCTGCCTCATAATATTTAGAAATCAGGTTCAAAATCGTGGATTTGCCAGAACCGGAATCTCCGACAATCGCAGTCAGTTTTTGGTCTGGCACAATAAAGGAAGCATCCCTCAGAACAGGCTCACCCGCAGCATAAGAGAACCCCACTTTCTGAAATGTAATCTCATGTGTTTTTGTGACAAACGATTCCTTACTGCCGTTTTCCTCGCGCTCATTCATGACCTGAAGGATTTTTCCTTTCGATATCATTAGATTTTTATAGCTGGTCAAATCAATAAATATAGAGTTAGCCAGCTTTGCGCAAAAGAGCGGCAGCATACAAATCAGCAGATAGGAAACTGTATCCAGTGTTCCAGCCGCCCAAGGAGTGTATGCAGTCCAGATAATGAGAGGACACGTCAGCCAGATCAGGATACCTAACACCGCACCAATCGGCAGAACTTTTGCCTCATAAATAAAGCTGATGTCACAAAAATCCTTCATTGCTTTTGTGACAGTTTTATTTTTGGTACCGCCGATTCCGTATGCCCGGAATGTCTGAATACCAGAAACATATTCGACGATACTGCTTACGTTTTCCGCGCAAATATTGTTTTTCTCATTGCCGTACTTTCGCACCATGCAGAAAGACAGCCACAAAGCCGGAATCAACAGCAGGTCGGCTCCAAAAAGAATCAGTCCGGCCGGAACATAAAAGTTCATAACAAACACGATCAGCATAAGCGAAAGGGAAACACTCTTTGCCAAATCTCCTACTTTATGGGTCAATATCTTTTCATAGTTATTGACATCGCTGGTAATCGTGTTGATATAATCGCCTGTCTGTCCCTGTGTGAACCGGGACAACGGAATCCGCTTTATCTTATCTCCCATAAAGAGCCTGATATTTTTGCTCACCTCCGCGCCGCCCATCTGCGCTCTGGTGTAACCAAAGCTGTAAATCAAAATCCGGCACAGGAAAATGACCGCCAGCACACCTGTCAGCGCCAAGGAATGGTGAAAATCAAAATTTCCAGACCAAAGGGACTGCATCGTAAAAAACAACAGCATGAACAGACTGCCAGAAAGCAATCCCTCCAGGACAGTTCCAATCACACCGATATAAAAGTTTGTGTTTTTCTTCAAGACCTGTTTATCTGTCATGGCGTTCTCCTCCTTCTGTTTGCGTGCCGGACGCACCGTTTCGATAGCTTATATTGCGTGCTGCTTCATAATCAGCCCACGATTTGTTGTAATACTCGTTATTTTTCCGCACTTCCTCATGCGTGCCGACACAGGTAATCGTGTGATTTTCGACAATCGCCACGCGGTCACACATCTTTAAGGCACTCAGACGGTGTGCAACCACGATAACAGTCTTTCCTTTGCACAGATTTTGAATTGCCTTGTCAATTTCCATCTGATTCTCCGGGTCAGAGGCACTGGTCGCCTCGTCGAGAATCAGAATCGGAGAATTTTTCAGAATCGCCCTTGCAATCGCTATCCGCTGTTTCTCACCGCCTGAAAACCGTGAACCGAAGCTGCCTACTTTTGTATCGTAACCATCCGGCAAAGACATGATAAAGTCATCTATCTGCGCTTCTTTTGCCGCAGCCCGCACTTCTTCCAGACTTGCACTGCTTCCCATGCGGATGTTTTCCATTACGCTGTCACGGGTAAGAAATGTTTTTTGAAATACGATGGCTACATTCTTCAAAATTGTTTCATAGTTCAGTTCTTTTACATTTCTTCCGCCGATCAGCACTTCCCCCTCATTCGCGTCGTAAAAGCGTGAAATCAGCTCAATAATGGTACTCTTGCCCGCACCGGAACGGCCTGCCAAAGCTATACGCTCACCGTCTTTGATTTTAAGGCTGCAATGCTCCAGCACATCCGTCTTTCCCTCATAAGAAAAGCTCACATCGCGCAGTTCAATGTCAGGCCCTGCCGGAAATCCGGTTCCGCCCTCATAAACCGGAATGCGCAAAATCTCCTCGGTTTTCGTAACCGCATTCAGGACATTCGCAAAGCTGGTCCCTAATTCCTGAAGTGGCCGAATCTCTGTCAGATATAAAGAGCCAACATAGACAAACAGCAGCAAAGCACTCTCCGACAGAGAACCTTTTAAAAAGAACATTCCCCCGAACGGCACCATTAAGAGCATTCCGCACTCAATGATAACTACAAATGCTGCATAAGGAGGTCCCATGCGCTTAGACATTTCATTCCACAAACCATTTTCCTCATAGATGGCGTCAGAATATTTCTGAAAAGATTTACTTCCCATGTTGTAGGCTTTTATCAGCTTCATACCGCTGATATACTCAATCATTACGGAATTGAGCGAAGTAATCGAGCGATTCGCCCGGTCCATCAGTTCATCCGTATTTCGGAACATAATCCCCATAACCAGTACAGCCGCCGCCAGCGGAATCAGGGAAATGAATGCCAACGGTACATTGACCGT
>CAMWXA010000259.1 GCA_947178035.1 uncultured Lachnospiraceae bacterium
AAAGGTCTCCCCCTAATGACCCGCGCAGATCTCATCGGACAGATTATGAAGAATTACAAGCTGCCTATTGCCATCAGCGGCACACACGGTAAGACGACCACCACATCCATGGTGTCCGAGGTGCTTCTGGCCGCAGACGCCGATCCCACCCTGTCGATTGGCGGAATCTTAAAATCGATTGAAGGCAACATCCGCGTAGGTAAATCCGATTATTTTGTGACAGAAGCGTGCGAGTACACAAACTCCTTTTTGAGTTTCTTTCCCCGCATTAGTATTATCCTCAATATTGAGGAAGATCACATGGACTTTTTCAAGGACATCGAAGACATTCGCCATTCCTTCCGAAAGTTTGCCGGGATTCTTCCTGCTGACGGATACCTGATCATCAACAAAGGAATTGATCATGTCGAGCAGCTTGTAGAGGGGCTTGACTGCAGGATCATAACGTTCGGCGCAGACGTAAAAGCTGACTACAGCTTCACTGATGCTGCCTACGACGAGTTCGGACGTGCCTCCTACACTCTGCTCAAAAGGGGCATAGACTGTGGCACTGTGAAGCTTGGTGTTGTCGGAGAACATAATATTCTGAACTCGCTGTCTGTCATTGCCCTGATGGATCTTCTCGGCCTTGACTCCGATGTTGTGCACAATGCGCTCTCTTCTTTTTCCGGGACAGAACGGCGTTTTGAACTCAAAGGCGAAGTTGCCGGCGTCAAGATTCTCGACGACTATGCACACCACCCAACGGAAATTACTGCCACATTGAAAGCTGCTGTAAACTATCCTCATAAGACATTATGGTGTGTCTTCCAACCGCATACATACACACGCACAAAGGCTTTCTTAAAGGAATTCGCCAGTGCACTCTCGCTTGCAGACAAGGTCGTGCTGACAGACATCTATGCAGCACGCGAGAAAAATACGATCGGCATCAGCTCCAAGGACCTTCTCTGCGAGCTGGAAAAACTTGGCACAGAGTGTTATTATTATCAGAGTTTTGATGAGATTGAAAATTTTTTGTTAAAAAATTGTATCAACGGCGATTTGTTGATAACTATGGGAGCCGGAGATGTTGTAAAAATCGGTGAAAATCTTCTTGGAATTTAATTATCCACATTATCCACATTTTTTTGTGCGAAATTCGCCCAAAAAGAGTGTGGATATTTTTTATTTTCATCCACATTCGCTTTTATAAAAATCCACATGTTACCTTTGTGGTCCGACAAGGGGTTGGAACACTTTCCTTTGCCAATATCCACATTATCCACATTATCCACACCCTTTAAAAATCCAGTATTCACAAGGGGTTGAGCGAGGTCGGGGGCTTGCTTTTTTGGCCAAGTGTGCTACAATACACTTACCTTACAAATGCCGGTGTCTCCCACGCCGGATGAATACTAAGGAATTTATAACCGGACGGAGGACTACTCATGAATCGTGTTAATATTTATCGGGCTGCCACAAATGATCAGACAAGCATCTCCAACTTATTTATTGATGAATATATGGCAGATGCCAACGATGCACAGCTCAAGATCTATCTTTTTCTGATCCGCATGATGAACGCGAATCTCCCAACAAGTGTGACTGATATTGCGGACAAGTTTAACTACACAGAAAAGGATGTGCTCCGGTCGCTGATGTATTGGGAGTCCAGACAGCTTCTGGCACTTGACTTCGACGCGGCTCACAACCTGTCCGGAATCAGGGTACTTTCCCTTGAAACCATGCTTTCTTACGAAAGCAGCTACGAGGTGCCCAGAACAGCGCCCCGTATCACCCCGGTCTTGTCCTTTATCAGACCGGCCTCCATGCAGACGGGCATGACTGCCAGAGCCGGAATGACTCCTATGGCTGCAAGCCGTACTGCTGCAGCCTCAGGCAGCCGGCCCGCAAATGGAAAAACAATCACAAAACCGGATTACTCGTTGGACGAGCTTAAAGACTTCAAGAGCAATGAAGAAATTGAACAACTGCTGATGGTCACAGAACAGTATGTTGCCAGACCACTCACGCGCAGCGATATGGAAACCATTCTCTTCTTATATGACAGACTTGGCTTTTCGACCGACCTGATTGATTATCTGGTGCAGCACTGTGTAGAGCGCGGCAAGAAAGATTTCCGGTATATGGAAAAAGTAGCATTGGCCTGGCATGAACAGGGCATCATGACACCAACTGATGCGCAGAATGCCTCGCGCAAGTATGACAAAGTGGTCTACACGATCATGAAATCACTTGGAAAAAGTGCAAACCCGGCTCCAAAAGAGCTTGAATACATAAATAAATGGACGAAAGAATACGGCTTTCTGCTCGATGTCATACAGGAGGCGTGCGATAAGACTGTCATGACAACAGACAGCCACCGCTTCGCATACGCGGACGGAATCCTGACCAAATGGTATCAGGCCGGAGTTCATCACAAAGCCGACATTCCCGCAGCTGACGCGTCCTTCAAACGCGTTTCCCAAAATGTGGACAAGCAGCGCAAAAATGACAATATCGTGACCAAGAATAAATTCAATAATTTCGCGCAAAATACCTACGACTTTGACGAGTTGGAACAAAATATACTGAGCAACTGAAACATGTTCATCAAAACGGTTTATTAATCAAAGACAAAAGAGGTAAAAACAGATGCCACTGACAAACAGCCAATATGACGCAGTCATGCGCTCCTATGAGGAGAAACAACGCGCTGTCAGACACCGACTAGAGCACAATACTGAGACCGTATACCAGACAATCCCTGCTTATGAGGATTTGGACCGCCAGGTTGCCTCCATCTCCATCGAACAGGGCAGAAAACTCCTTGGCGGAAATGAGAATGCGCTGCCAGAATTAAGGCAGCGCCTCAGGGAGCTCTCTCAAAAAAAAGCAGCCCTGCTGCGCGAGTATGGTTTTCCTGATGACTACCTGTCACCGCTCTACACATGTGACAAATGCTGCGATACTGGATATATTGCAAACCAGAAGTGCAGCTGCTTCCGCGCGGAGGAGATCAACTTGATTTATGAGCAGTCCCACATCAAAAGCCTGCTCGCTACAGAGAACTTTAGTTCTCTATCCTATGACTATTATGGGGGAGAGGATCTCGAAAAATTTACAAAAGCTGTACAAATATGCCAAAATTTTGTGAAAAACTTTAATAAGGACTACCGAAACTTGTTTTTTTATGGTACAGTAGGAACGGGGAAATCTTTTCTGTCCTGCTGTATTGCAAAGGAATTGATCGACCACGGGAACCTTGTGATTTACTTTAGTGCTTCCCAGTTTTTTGATATCTTATCCAAAAGTACCTTTGACAGAGACAGTATCGAGGCCGTATCTGGTATCTCTGATGATATCTGTGACTGCGACCTGCTGATCATTGATGACCTGGGTACAGAGCTCACAAATTCCTTTGTTTCCTCCCAGCTTTTTTCCTGTCTAAACAACAGACATCTGCGAAAAAAAGCTACGATTATCACAACAAACCTTTCCCTTGGGGAATTGCGGGACCGCTATTCTGACAGAATCTTTTCCCGCATTACAAGCAACTATGATATCTGCAAACTGACAGGACGGGACATCCGTATGCAGAAAAAGACGGCATCTGCAAACAAATGACAATGTATTTAATATAGAAAGCGAGGGTTTTTCAATGCCAGTTCGTGAGGAAAAAAGAAATCTCAATTCAATACCTGTAGGTTCATTAGGCATCATTCCTTTAAGTGGCTGCAAGGATCTCGGAGACAAGGTTGACAAATATCTTGTCAGGTGGAGAGCCGAACGCGAGAGTGAACACAAGGACTCTCTTGCATTTGCCGGTTATCAGCGCGATTCCTATATTATAAAGACACGCGTGCCACGCTTTGGAACTGGTGAGGCAAAGGGCGAAATCTTAGAGTCGGTGCGCGGTGATGACATTTATTTGTTGGTGGATGTCACGAATTACAGTCTGACGTACTCTCTTTGCGGAGAGGAGAACCATATGTCTCCTGACGACCATTATCAGGATTTAAAGCGAATCATCGCTGCTATCGGTGGCAAATCAAGGCGTATCACAGTGATCATGCCCTATTTGTATGAGAGTCGTCAACACAAGCGGAGTTCGAGGGAATCCCTCGACTGTGCACTGGCGCTTCAGGAGATGGTCAGCATGGGTGTGGACAACATCATCACTTTTGATGCGCACGACCCGCGTGTACAAAATGCAATTCCATTGCACGGTTTTGAAACCGTATCACCGACCTACCAGTTTATCAAGGGACTTCTCAACAATGTTCCAGACCTTACAATCGACGCCGATCACATGATGATCATCAGTCCTGACGAAGGTGGAATGAGCCGTGCTATCTATATGGCAAACGTGATGGGGCTTGATATGGGTATGTTCTACAAAAGGCGGGACTACACAAAAATTGTAAACGGGCGCAATCCGATCGTAGCACACGAATTCCTCGGAAGCAGTGTGGAAGGAAAAGATGTCATTGTCGTGGACGATATGATCTCCTCCGGCGAAAGTATGCTTGAAGTTGCGGCTGATCTCAAAAAGCGCAATGCAAAACGCATCTTTGCCGCTGCCACGTTTGGTCTTTTTACTGCCGGCCTCGAAATATTTGACGAAGCGTATGAGCAGGGACTGATCAGCAAAGTTCTGACCACAAACCTCATTTATCAAAAGCCAGAGCTGCTGGAAAAAGAATGGTATATCAGTTGTGACATGAGCAAATATATCGCATATATTATTGATACATTGAATCATGACTCCTCCATCAGCGATCTGCTGAACCCCAATGACAGAATTCACAGCTATATCAATCGCTACAAAAATGGTGAGTTTCGATAAAAAATACCACAGCGTACGCTGTGGTATTTTTGTCTCATATATCTATTCGTCATATCCATTCGGATTATTTGACTGCCATCTCCAGCTGTCTGCGCACATCTCCTTAATGCCATACTGCGCTGTCCAGCCAAGTTCTTCCTTCGCCTTTGTGGCATCTGCATAGCAGGTCGCGATGTCACCGGCACGTCTTGCCTTGATCTCATATGGAATCTTCACACCTGTTGCTTCCTCAAAGTTCTTTACAATGTCAAGCACACTGTATCCGGTTCCTGTACCGAGATTGTAGATGCAGAGTCCCGCCTTCTCCTCAATTTTCTTCAATGCCTTCACATGGCCCACCGCGAGGTCTACAACGTGGATGTAATCCCTGACACCGGTTCCATCATGTGTATCATAATCATCTCCAAATACACCGAGTTTCTCAAGTTTGCCCACTGCCACCTGCGTGATGTATGGCATCAGATTGTTGGGAATTCCGTTCGGATTCTCACCCATCGTTCCACTCTGATGTGCCCCAATCGGATTAAAATAGCGCAGGAGAATCACGTTCCACTCTGGATCCGCCTTCTGCATGTCACTCAAAATCTGCTCCAGCATCGACTTTGTCCAGCCGTACGGGTTGGTGCACTGTCCCTTCGGGCACTCCTCTGTGATTGGGATAAATGCCGGATCTCCATATACTGTAGCGGAGGATGAGAAGATAATGTTCTTGCACCCGTGCTTTCTCATTACATCCACAAGTGTCAATGTACCTGCAATATTGTTATTGTAATACTCCCACGGCTTTTGAACAGACTCGCCAACTGCCTTTAAACCTGCAAAATGAATGCAGGAATCAATCTGCTGCTCATCAAAAATCTGCTCCAATGCTTCCCTGTCGAGAATGTCCGCCTTATAAAATGTAACTGGTCTCCCTGTGATCTTTTCCACACGCTGTAATGATTTGACACTCGCGTTCGATAAGTTGTCCACCACAACCACATCATAACCTGCATTCTGAAGTTCCACTACTGTGTGGCTGCCGATGAATCCAGCTCCACCCGTAACTAAAATTGCCATACTGCTACCTCCGTTTTGTTTTTATTTTGTACATCCTTGTATTGTGCTATACCATATTTCTAACTTTTATAATAGCTCTTTTACAATCAGAAAACAATAGCATATTTATTATTTTTTGGCGTAAATTCAACTGCTATTTTAATGGAAACATGAACAGTAGTCAACCGCTTTCCTGGTATATGGTAAGTATAAATAAACTGCTTTTTTCTTGCTAAAATTCTATTTTTTTCAATTTTTATACATTTTTAGATTTTTACAAAGGGTTTCTTCCATATATTTTTGTGGATATTGTGCATAAATATGTGGTTATTATCTATTGAAATCAATATCTTAGAAT
>CAMWXA010000260.1 GCA_947178035.1 uncultured Lachnospiraceae bacterium
CTGCCATACTTATCCCGCGCGGCATAGATTCCGGCCTTGTTCATCAGCAGAATCGACAGCGAACCATCGATGACGTCCAGCGCAAAGTTGATACCTTCTATTAAGTTTTCTCTGCGGTTAATCAGCGCCGCGACAAGCTCTGTAGCATTGACCTCACCACCGCTCATCTCCTGGAAATGTGCATGTCCCACATCAAAAAGACTTTGAATCAGTTCATCTGTATTATTGATCTTTCCCACAGTTGTCAGTGCATATGTACCGTGATGCGAACGGATAATCAGCGGCTGCGGTTCATAGTCAGATATACAGCCAATACCATAATTTCCATGCATCTCGTTCACATCCTTGTCAAACTTGGTTCGAAACGGCGAATTCTCAATGTTGTGGATCGCCCTGTTAAACCCGTCCGCTCCATGTACCGCCATCCCACCACGTCTGGTTCCAAGATGGGAGTGGTAATCAATGCCAAAAAACAAATCAAATACACAATCCTGCTGTGATGTTACTCCAAAAAAGCCGCCCATTTCAGTCTCCTATGTAACACGGCACTCCATCTGGCTAAAGCACCGCTCGTTACTCCCTTTCATCAGTTTATACTTTTATTATATTTCCAAAACGCAAATACCACAAGTATAATTTTACGAACTTCAAAAATAATAACAAGCAAAAAGAGACTCCGATCGCCGGCGCCTCTTTTCCCCTATTTTTTCTGTATATAAAAACTGTAATCTGGCATCTCCTCTCCGCAGTCCCTCAACTGCTGCTCATATGCCTTATCATACTTACCATAAAAATACACTTCCAGTAAAGTCTTAAAATCAGGGAACTTTCCATCCCCAATCACCATACCTTTATCATCAAGATATCCCGCATCCTTCCAGTCAAAAACCGTCTCGTCAAAGCGGCAAATCTGCCATGTTGCCGGACAGTTTGTTTGTACATTCATCTGGTTTAGATTCATGCACAGCGGCCCGCCCCACTCACCGATCGGCACAAAATTCTTTACACAGTCCAGGTTCAAATTCACAAGGTCTTTGTCTGTACAAACCCTTCGGAAGCTCTCCATACCCGCATACAGATTCTTGAGCGGATCCTCCCGGGGCAGTGAGAGCAGCTCTATCCAGCACAAGCCCTTCTCACTCTCTGGCTCACTGTGCTCCATCCCATCGAGCGGAACAGGTGCACATATCACTGAGAAATCATAGCAGTATGCCTTTAAATATGTCCTGAAAAGAGACGGAAGTACAATGTCAAAATTCTTTTCAAACGCATTCAAGTCATCATCTGTCACCGTGCTGGCAGTCAACATGGATTTCTGCGCAGCCCCCCTCTCGCACAACGCCTGAAATGCTTTCTGTACAAATCTTTCTTCTGTCTGTATCATATATCTTACCTCTTGATATTTCTTCAATTAGATAAAATATAACATACCAGAAAATGTTTTTGTTTAAAACGGCGAAATCGATATACAAAATGGCGAAATTCATCGTTACGATTCATCATTTTTTATCTATAAAGGCTTCACATGCTGTCCTTTAAAGACACATACATGAGAATCCTGACCTCAAAAATGCCATCCTCATCGCATATTTCCATGTTTCCATTGTACTTTTCCACGATTCTTCTCACATTCCGGATTCCCAGTCCGTGAATTTGTGATTCGTCCGCCCTGTCGTAATCCTTCGTAGAAAGATATCGATCTTCTGTCTTGATCAGCTCCCCGCTATAGCTGTTTCTGATATTAATGAAAAGCATTCCTTTCTGATAATGGATCTTGATCTGCAAAAGCTTATCTTCAGACCGCTTCGCAGCATCAATCGCATTGTCCATCAGATTTCCAAAGATAATATTCCAGTCAAACGCTGATACATCCAACTCCTGTGGTACACAGACACGGCACTGGACTGTTCCAAGCTCCTTTTTCGCCCGTTCAAGCATCAGATTCATCAAACTGTCAATATCTGTATTGCCACTGCTGATGTGCTCCCCTTCGCTCAGCAAATCCACCTGCATATGCCGGACATAGTCCACAATTTCAAGCGTCCTTCCCTTATCTGCCATCATCAGTAATACACTTAGATGATGCTTTAAATCATGTCGAAGTCCCCGCACTTTTTCCTCCGACTTCATAACCACATCGAGCTGATTGGAATAGCTCTCGAGCTGACGCGACACAATGGCACTCTCCTTCAGCTTAATATAGGCTCCGGTCAACTCATCGCAGATATAAAATACAATCAGATTCAGGCAAATCATACCAGCACTGACTGCCGAACCCGCATACCGGTTTTCCGTATCCGTTGCAATCAGCACAAATACTGTTATCACGCTGATAAGCGGAAGAAAGATCAAGAGATCCCAGTGTCTTAACGAAGTGTCCTCCTTGATATTCTTGATGCAGAACTTCTCCATCACGCGCTCGCAGACATACATGAACAAAAATATGATGTAAAACATCTCACGCCCATACTCCCCGTCCACCTTACAATCATACAGCATATACACTGCCAGCGTCTCACAGAGCAGATTCATGCCTTGTATCAGCGATGCTGCCAGCAGCTTTTTCCCCTGTTTTCCGTTATAGAGCTGCGTCAATAAATATAGCAAAAATGTATCTGCCAAAAACTTTGCCGGCATTGCTGCAGGCAGTATATCCGTCAGGCAGACTGCTGCCAGGTACAATGCATAAATCACCACATTCCGACCCTTTTTTACCCGTGCTGTGTCAAAAAAACTATGTATGTATTTAAAAGTGATATATAATACCGCGATATGAAATATTACCATCTCAACAATCCTGTCCCCATGCATAATCCATAATATGTTTCCTGACCTGCTTCCTATATGGCTGGCTGATATTCAGCTCCGCGCCGCCGTTCATTTTCACAGTCTCATAACTACACTCATTCATATGGTCCATGTTGATAAGATAGGACTGGTGTATCTGTATGAAATTTTCTGGCACGGTCTTTGCCAGCTCTTTAATCTTTCCCGTAAATTGTACTGTCGCGTCTGCTGTAACCATGTTTATCTTTTTATTTTCACTGTAAAAATAGGTAATCTTCCTGTATGGAATCTTACAGCTATAACCATTTGCCTTGTATCCGAACATCGTATTGCTCCGGCTGTACAGACGCAGTGCCTCGTCAATTGTATCACTGATATCCTGTGCACTAATCGGCTTTATGAGAAAATCAATTGGATGAATTTTGAACAGCTCCAGCGCATAGCTGCTTCTCGCAGAAATATAGACAATACAAATATCCTGATTCTCCAATTCATGCCGAATCTGCCGTCCGACCTGTATTCCGTTGGTAGACACCAGCTCAATATCCAGAAAGAGCAGATCTATGGGTTTATTTTTCATCATATCCTGATACAGTGCTTCCCCTGTATTCCAGATCGAAACCTCTATCCCTGTCTTGGTTCTCTTGTCATACTCGTAAATCATATCCGCTATTTGAGTACATGTACCCCTCTCGTCATCGCAAATCCCTATATTGTACATTCGTATCATGCCTTTCCATTATTCTTCCTGCCTGTCCACTCTCAGATCGCCGGATTCCTCTGTTTCCTTCGACTCACCGCTCTCACACTCATTGGATGAAAGCGTTATCTTTTTGGTGTCAACCTTCACTGCGGGGCGCACTCCGATTCCCTCTGCGCCTGCCGGCATGTTCCGCAGCAATCTTGCTGTGTATCCATTGTCAACCATATAACAGTTACTTGACATATCTGATACAGGCTCGCGAAGCCACCAGTAGTATTCCTCAACACCAAAATCCAACGAATGCATATTGTACCAGTGCGTCTGATCCTGTTCGATCGCCTGTTCTGTCGGCTTAGTGCGGATACTGACATCCGCCTCCATAAGCCATGCCAGCTCTTCCTCCGAAAGCAGGTATACCAGATCTGTGCTGTGGACTTCCTCCCCATCCAGCGCGTTTCCATTTGTGACATTCTCTGTCGGAACGATTGCCTCCCTCTCCTGTACGGTAAAACCGTTAAGAAAACCAGGCTCGCTTACATATCCATTCTTTTCTTCAGACATTGCGCGCATGACAGGACCGATTCCATCATAAACGACGTTTTCCCGGTCCGAATTGAGCCATGCTCTGAGATCCGAATCTGCCCAGCGGCTGTTTCCGCGCACATACGCCTGCAGCTCCATATTTTTGTCCGCTTCTGTCTCATGAATACTCCAGTAACTATTATCCTCATCATCAAAATTATAGATTCCGCTGTCCGCTGCATTGAATGCTTTCATGGTCAAAATATTCTCAGCAATCAGTACCGCCTCTCCGTTTTCATCAACCTGAATGACTCGCCACGCAATCGGCTCATTGAGATAGGTACCGAACAAAACGCGGTCCCCCAGTACAGGAAGCACACTGACATCGGGCTGTGCCACCGTGCCCCTCTCATGAAAATACATCATAATGCACAGAAACACGACCACAAAAAATTCTATCAGTTCTAGCGCCTTTTTCCGCTTGTCTATATTCGTGTTTTTCTCTGAATGTAAAATACGCATAAGAAACCTCACATAATTTTAGATTACAACTATTTTACTATTATTTGTGCTGCTTGTGCAACCAAAATTTTGTATTATACACAAAAAGAACAGGCTCACATGAACCTGTTCTTTTGTCAGGATTTCAATGTCCGCGTAGCGTTTAACACTGCGATAATCATGACACCGACATCTGCAAAAATTGCCCACCACATGTTGACAAACCCGAGTGCACCCAGCCCAAGGCACGCAAATTTGACAACCAGCGCAAACACAATATTCTGGTGCACGATGTGAAGCGTCTTTCTCGATATATTCATGGCTGTGGCAATCTTAGCCGGGTCATCGTCCATCAGCACGATATCTGCCGCCTCAATCGCTGCATCCGATCCCAGCGCGCCCATTGCAATCCCAATATCTGCCCTCGACAATACAGGTGCGTCGTTGATGCCATCGCCCACGAATGCAAGGCGCTCCTTCTCTCCTTTATCCGCCAGAAGCTGTTCCACTTCGGCAACCTTGTCTGCCGGAAGCAGCTCACTCTTCACCACATCTACGCCGAGTTCTGCCGCCACGGCTTCTGCGACATTTTTCGCATCGCCGGTCAGCATGACCACCTGCCGGACACCGGCGGCCTTCAGCGCTGCAATCGCCGTTTTTGCGTTCGGTTTGACGATATCGGAAATCAAAATATATCCTGCATACTTTCCATCAATCGCCACATGAACTTCTGTTCCTGTTTTTTGCGGTACGGCATATGAAATGTCCAACCGTTTCATAAACTTAACATTTCCCACGGAAACCTTTCTGCCATCGATTTGTGCTGATACCCCGTGGCCGCTGATCTCCTCCACGCCGGAAACCCTTGATGCATCTATCTGCCTGCCGGTACGGTTTCCGTATGCCTCTTTTAAACTCTTGCTGATCGGATGGCTGGAATAGCTCTCTGCGTAAGCTGCGGCCTCAAGGAGCTCCTCCTCTGTAACGCCATCCACCGCCTCAATATGTGTCACTACAAAGACACCCTTTGTCAATGTTCCTGTCTTGTCACACACCACATACTTTGTCTCCGCGAGTGCTTCCAGATAGTTGGAACCTTTTACAAGCACTCCCTTGGAGGACGCACCGCCGATGCCGCCAAAGAAACTGAGCGGTATGGATATGACAAGCGCACATGGGCAGCTGATGACAAGCGTCGTGAGCGCCCTGATAATCCACTGGGACCAGTTTGCCGGATTTCCCATCACAAGGTTTGCCACTGGCGGCAGCAGGGCAAGCGCGAGTGCACCGATACAGACCGCCGGTGTGTAATACTTTGCAAACCGGGTAATAAAATTCTCAGACCTTGATTTTTTCATGCTGGAATTCTCAACCAAATCCAGTATTTTGGATACAGTGGACTCTCCAAACTCTCTGGTGGTCTCTATGCGGAGCAGTCCTGTCAGGTTCACACACCCGCTGATGACTTCATCGCCTTCCTGTACTTCCCGCGGAAGACTCTCGCCCGTGAGGGCACTTGTGTTGAGTGTTGCGGTTCCCCCCACAATCACACCGTCAATCGGAACTTTTTCACCCGGCTGTACTACAATAACTGTTCCAACTTCGACATCATCCGGATCAACCTGTTCTAGCTGCCCGTCCTGTTCGATGTTGGCATAATCTGGCCTGATATCCATGAGAGCCGATATATTCCGGCGGCTCTTTCCCAC
>CAMWXA010000261.1 GCA_947178035.1 uncultured Lachnospiraceae bacterium
GATTGATGTCGGGGAAGGTACGTCAGATAGTTCGATCACAGATGACGGCAGCGTGACGGCATTCGGTATGATACCGTGTGCGGGTGATACGCTGACTGAGCTTTTGGCGAAGACCTGTCTGATTGATTTTACGACAGCGGAGATGATCAAGACAGCAGCAGCCACGCAGGAAGAGATCGTGTATGAGGATATCATGGGGGTAGAGCAGACGATCACTGCCAAGGAGGTGATTGCAATCTGCCAGTCAGAGATTGAGAAAATGTCAAAGCTTGCAGCAAATGCAATCAAAGAACTCAATGGCGGCAGCTCTCCGAGCGCTGTGTTTATTGTCGGAGGCGGCGGCAAGATCAAGGGGTTTGACACGTTGGTTGCCGCGGAACTAGGGCTTGATCCAAAGCGTGTGGCACTCCGCGGCGAGGAAATTATGCGGGATGTGGATTTCCCCGACGATGCACTGAAGGACTCCACGATCATTACACCGATTGGAATCTGTCTCACATACTATGAACAGTACAACAATTTTATCTATATCACTTTTAATGGAAACAGGATTAAGCTGTATGACAACAACAAGCTTACCGTGACAGACGCAGCGATACAAGCCGACTTTACCCGGGATGGACTTTTTCCGAGACGCGGGGAAGAGCTACGCTACACCGTCAATGGGAAAAAGCGTATTACCAAAGGTGAGTATGGAGAGAGCGCACATGTGTATGTGAATGGCGAGGAAGTCAGCCTTAGCCACAATATTAAGTCCAACGATGTCATCATCCTTGAGGAGTCTACCCTCGGAACACCAGCACAGGAGAAAATCGCAGATCTGATCGATTACAATGGAAAGATTGTCATTTATCTCAATGGAGATGAGATGCCGCTTCCGAAGCCAGTAAAGGTAAATGGAACTGCTGTGACAGAAGAGTATCTGATTCAGAACGGCGACGAGATTGAAGTTGCTTCTGTCTATACATATGAAGAAATCTTTGGATATTTTGACCTTTCACCGGAGGACATGCTTTTGTTTATAAACGGTGAAAAAGCCGATGATACGATGGAAATTCATGCTTCTGATAAGCTGGAGTTCAAGAACAGAAAAGAGTATGAGTTGAAGGAAATCTACAAGGAGTCACATATCGAACTGCGAAGTGACAGACGCAGAGAAGCAAAGAGAGATGCAGAGGAGAAAAAGATATCTGCAGTAGAAGCTGAACCGGACAAGACGGAGGTGGCAAATGAGGAGGAGATTCCATCAGATGTCTCTAAGGCAGAAACAGCAGTGGAGGAAGTTCCGTCTGAGCCAGAGCGTAACGTCGAGGATATCCAGGGAGAACCAGCCGGCAAAGCCGAGGAAACGAAGGAACCAGCCAGCAATGTTGAGGAAGGAAAGGAAGAACCAGTAAACAGAATCGAGAAAAAGGCTGAGTCTAAATCAGAGAGCAGCATCAGGGAAAACCGAGTGGAACCTGCCGGCAGGCCAGAAGTAAGAGCAGCAGAAAGTAAGAAGACAGAGCAGAGGCATGAGGCATTCAGACGGGAACAGACGTCCGCTGCGACAAGGACGGAGAGAAGAGCAGGGGATGAAGAAAAGAGAACTGCCGCAGCAAGAGAAACAGCGAAGACAGCAGAGGATTCTGGGAAAAAGATTATTGTCATTGTGAATCAGAAGCCAATTGTTATGCGGGGCAAGCAGAGTTATATGTTTGTAGATATCTTTGACTATATTGATTTTGATACCAGAAGAATGCAGGGATCAGGTATTGCCACACTTGTGAATGGAAAAGATGCGCAGTATACACAAGAGCTTTACAATGGGGACAAGGTTGAGGTATACTGGAAATAAATCATTATGGAATACAAAGGCAGACGATGCAGCCTAATCGTTTCGAAATGTTCTGGAGAATGCAACGCCATGCATGGTGCTGTATTCTCCGCTGGGTGTTAGTAAAATAAAGAAAACAGAGGAATAATAGATGAGAATGTGTAGTATAGCCAGCGGAAGCAGTGGCAATTGTATCTATATTGGTACAGACGCCACACATCTCCTGGTAGATGTGGGAATCAGCTGCAAGAAAACGGTAGAGGGGCTTGGACAGCTTGGACTCACAGGAAAAGATATTGACGGAATACTAATCACACATGAACACTCAGACCATATCAGTGGTCTGGGTGTGCTGTGCAGAAAGTTTGGCATACCAATCTATGCCACGGAAGGGACAATAGCAGCCATTAAGAAAGTGAGTAATCTTGGGGTGATAGATGACTCACTTTTTCGCGCGGTCAAGGCAGACGAGAAATTTATTTTAAAGGATATCACAGTCAACCCAATGAAGATCTCTCACGATGCTGCCCAGCCCGTAGCGTATCGGTTTCAGTATGGAAGTAAGCGCATGGCAGTAGCGACAGATCTTGGGACTTACAATGAATATACCGTTGAAAGTCTCAGGGGAATGGATGTCCTGCTGCTCGAGGCCAATCATGATATCAACATGCTTCAGGTGGGACCTTATCCATATGCATTGAAACAGCGAATCCTAGGAAAAAAAGGCCATCTGTCCAACGAACTTTCGGGAAAACTTTTGAGCCGATTGTTACATGATAAGTTAAAGACTGTATTTCTGGGGCATTTGAGCAAAGAAAATAATTTAGCGGAGCTGGCGTATGAGACCGTGCGGCTGGAGATTTCCATGGCTGACAATCCATACAAGCCAGATGACTTTCCGATTTTTGTGGCAAACCGGAGTGAGCTGTCGCAATTGGTTGAGATTTAGGTTAACATCAAATATGAGAAAAATAGAAAGATAGGAGTTGTGCGTTATGAAGAAAACAATTATTACAGTAGTCGGAAAAGACACTGTTGGTATTATTGCAAAAGTATGTACCTATTTGGCGGAGAATAAGATTAATATTCTTGACATATCACAGACGATTGTAGATGATTACTTTAATATGATGATGATTGCGGATATGAGTCAGGCGGTTAAGTCTGTCAGCGAAGTTTCTGATGATTTGGACAAACTCGGCGAAGCGATCGGAGTTATTATCAGATGTCAGAGAGAAGAGATATTTAACAGTATGCATAGACTTTGAGCTGTGAAGAAAGAGAAGAATGCACACGGCGGAATAAACAGGATTATGAAATTGAAGGGAGATGTTAGTTTAGATGATAAATATTAATGAAGTATTAGAGACGAATAAGATGATCGAGAAAGAGAATCTGGATGTCAGGACGATCACGCTCGGCATCAGCCTTCTTGACTGTATTGATTCTGATCTTGAACGGTTAAATGAGAAAATATATCACAAGATTACGACAGTGGCAAAAGATTTGGTGGCTGTTGGTGAGGCGATTGAGAAAGAGTTTGGAATTCCGATTGTCAATAAGAGAATCTCAGTCACACCAATCGCCCTGGTCGGCGGTTCTGCGTGCAAATCCTCTGAGGATTTTGTGATGATTGCTAAAACACTCGACAGGGCAAGAAAGGATGTGGGTGTCAATTTTCTTGGAGGATACTCCGCGCTGGTATCAAAGGGAATGACAAAAGCGGATGAGCTCCTCCTGCGTTCCATTCCGCAGGCGCTTGCGCAGACAGAGCTTGTGTGCAGTTCTGTCAATCTGGGATCTACGAAAACTGGGATTGACATGGACGCAGTAAGGCTGATGGGCGACATTATCAAGGAGACAGCGGAACTGACAAAGGACAGGGATTCGATCGGATGTTCGAAGCTCGTCGTATTTTGCAACGCGCCAGACGACAATCCGTTTATGGCGGGGGCGTTTCATGGTGTCACAGAGGCGGATGCGATTATCAATGTGGGAGTCAGCGGGCCTGGTGTTGTCAAGAATGCGCTGGAGAGCGTGCGCGGCGAGAATTTTGAAGTGCTCTGCGAGACGATCAAGAAGACTGCTTTCAAGGTAACACGCGTTGGCCAGTTGGTGGCACAGGAGGCATCGAAGCGTCTTGGCATTCCTTTTGGCATAGTGGATTTATCATTGGCGCCCACGCCTGCGATTGGTGACAGTGTGGCTGATATTTTGTGTGAGATTGGTTTGGAATATGCCGGAGCGCCGGGAACGACAGCAGCGCTGGCTTTGCTAAATGATCAGGTGAAGAAGGGCGGTGTGATGGCGTCCTCCTATGTAGGCGGACTGAGCGGTGCTTTTATTCCTGTCAGCGAGGATCAGGGGATGATCGATGCTGTCAACGCAGGGGCACTCACACTTGAGAAGCTTGAGGCCATGACCTGTGTCTGCTCTGTCGGGTTGGATATGATCGCCATCCCCGGAGACACAAAGCCGACAACAATAGCTGGTATCATAGCAGACGAGCTTGCTATCGGCATGGTTAACCAGAAGACCACGGCGGTCCGTGTGATTCCTGTTATCGGGAAAAATGTAGGGGACAGTGCAGAGTTTGGCGGATTGCTTGGACATGCGCCGATTATGCCTGTCAACAAGTATTCCTGCGATGCATTTGTCAACCGCGGTGGTCGGATACCAGCGCCAATTCACAGTTTTAAGAATTAACCGGTTTTTCTACAGTGCCTCAATCAATTCTTAAAGAAATTTAATAATCTGGCTGGTCAGTTCATTGTGGCGGATGATTCTGGCAGCCTGTCCTGACAGACGCAGCTGTTTTTGCTGGAGGGCATTGTCATAAATATCTGCGGCATGGACATCGGACTGCAATGACATCAAGGCAGGGCCGCGGAGCTGTCTTAGCGCATTGGAGGGTTTGGTTATGACAGGGATTGATGTGTTTGCTTTGATGGATTTTAGCAGCTGTTTTCCATGGGCGGTAAAGCCGAGAAGGCGGGCATACTGCGAGTAATCATTCTGCTTTAAGGCATCTGCGTTCTCCTGTGTCATTTCCAAGAGAATATGCATAAGGCCGCGGCAGATACGGGCATATGTCAGGTTTTTGGTTTTGCACAACAGCGCAAAATCTTCAAAAGATATATACCGGGAGAGATTGTTGTGCAGCGTGTGTGACAGCTGCGCTCCGATGTCATAATAATGTGCAAAGACATCCTTACTGGCTGAAGCTTGAAGCATTTTATAGGAAAGAATCTCCGAAAAATCGTTAGCGCATAAAAAAGTCTGCTGCAGTAGGGCGGCATATACAGAAGCTGGCACATGGTTCTTTACTGCATCGGCAGCTGTGTTTTGATAGAGCGTTTTCCGTATCGCATTTGCCGATGCAAAGCTGTCCGGGTGGAGGGCATTAGAGGTGTATCCGTCCCCCTTTCTTGTGAGCGTCACAGGCTTTATAGCACTGTTTCTCTGGATGAGTGCTTTGATATATTCCATACCAAGAATGTTGTTTGGGGCGCTGACGAGTTTGCTGACAGTCTGGCTGGGAAAAAGATCTGACAGCGCGCTGTCTCTGGAAGCAGGGAAGGAATAGCCAAGTTTTAAATATTTGTTTAGTGCAGCCTTGTACAGATCAGATTCGTGTGCAATCGCCATGTCGGTGAACGCATATAAAAGGGAAATGTCACCAGCCTCGCTGCCGAAGTGCAGTAAATCGACAACGCCAAGCTTGTCAAGCAAGGATACTGCGCCCTGTGCAAAATATTCTGCACTGCCAAGCGCGAAATAAACAGGAAGCTCAAAGACCAGATCGGCGCCGTTTGCGAGAGCCATCCGACAGCGCTCATACTTGTTGACAATGGCCGGGATGCCGCGCTGCACAAAATCGCCGCTCATGACAACCACAATAATGTCGGTATTATGAATTCTGCGTATCATATCCAGATGGTATAAATGACCATTGTGAAAAGGATTGTATTCGGCGATTACAGCTGTGACTTTCATAAATTAAAACAGTCCTTCCTTTCGTATGCATTGTTTTGCATAATCATTGTGAGAAATAGATCGGACACTATTTTATCACATTCCATTTGAAAAGTCACTTGTTTTCAGGCGCATAGGTGTGTAAGGGCGAAAGTTTCGTTACTGTTCACTCTGTTCCAGTAACAGGCAAAAATCCATGCAAAAATTGCAATACGAACTTCGTTCGTATTGCAATTTTTGCTTTCAGGCTGTACGTTTTTTCACGGAATGCGCAGTTCAGCGCATTCCTGACCTGAACAGTAACAAAGTTTCCTGACAGCTTTGACGCATAAAAATTTAATATAAAAAAACCTCCCATTTTATAGGAAT
>CAMWXA010000262.1 GCA_947178035.1 uncultured Lachnospiraceae bacterium
GTATTCTTTCGTGGGAAAATAGGTTGACGTTCGAGGAGGATTATTCTATAATACATTAGAATATATTCAAAAGCAGTCAGGAGGAGTGGCATGATTAAAAGTATGACAGGCTTTGGGAGAAGTGAGATCACAGAAGGCGACCACAAGTACACCGTCGAGATGAAATCTGTGAATCACAGATATCTTGATGCCAATATCAAGATGCCCAAGAAGCTTAGTTTTTTTGAGAGTTCGATTAGAAATGAACTGAAAAATTATGTGCAGCGGGGAAAGATTGACATTTTTATCACATATGAAGATTTTTCCGAGAATAATGTCTGTATCAAGTATAATAAAGATATTGCGGCTGAGTATCTGGGCTATCTGAAAACCATGTCAGCGGACTTCGGACTGGATAATGATATTCGGGTCTCTACCCTGTCACGCTACCCGGAGGTTTTCTCAATGGAGGAACAGACTATAGATGAGGAGGAGATCTGGAAAGGGCTGGCTAAAGCCATACAGGATGCAGCCAGGGGACTGGAGGAGACACGCATCAAGGAAGGGCAGAATCTTGCGGAAGACCTGATCGTGAAGCTTGACGGAATGCTGGATCACGTTGCATTTATCGAGGAGCGCTCGCCACAGATTATCGAGGAGTACAGGAAGAAGCTGGATGAGAGGATTCATGAGCTTCTGGGTGATGTGGCTGTGGATGAGACAAGACTTCTGACAGAGGTTACAATATTTGCCGACAAGGTGTGTGTCGACGAGGAGCTGGTCCGTCTCAGAAGCCATATTGAGACGATGAAGCAATCCCTGAAAGACGGCGGAAGTATCGGCAGAAAGCTTGATTTTATCGCACAGGAGATGAACAGGGAGGCCAATACGATTCTCTCGAAAGCAAATGACCTTGTGATATCCAACCGCGGGATTGATTTAAAGACCGAGATTGAAAAAGTAAGGGAACAAATACAGAATATTGAGTGAAAAATTACAGCAGTGAGGTGACAAGTGAACAGACTGATTCATATAGGCTTTGGGAATATTGTCAACACATCGAAAATTATAGCGATTGTAAGTCCTGACTCAGCCCCTGTAAAAAGACTTGTTCAAAAGGCAAAGGAGAGCGGTACGGTCATAGATGCCACACAGGGGCGCAGGACGAAGTCCGTACTGGTCATGGAAAGCAGTCAGATTGTGCTCTCGGCACTTCTGCCAGAGACAATAGCAGGGCGGGCACAGGGAGCACTGGCGGACGAAGACGCGGACGAAATGATATAAACATTCTAAAAATATAAAAAGTGAGGGAAAAATATGTTACATCCATCTTACACAGATTTAATGAAAGTAGTCAACAATGAAGTAGAGCAAGGTGAGGCACCAGTCGTAAACAGCCGTTATTCGATTGTTATGGCAACATCACGACGCGCCAGACAGATTATCGCAGGTGAGGATCCATTGGTGAACACCAGACAGACGAAGCCCTTGTCCATTGCAATCGAGGAACTGAATCAGGGTAAAATTAAGATTTCTCATGAAGAATAAACAGAAAGATGAAATTTGAGGATGAAACTTTGAAGATTTTATTTGTTTCCCTCGGCTGTGACAAGAATCTGGTAGATACGGAAATGATGCTTGGTATGCTGGTGAAGAGGGGATTTTCAATTACGGATGATGAGACGGAGGCCGATGCGGTTGTCGTCAACACATGCTGCTTTGTCAATGACGCCAAACAGGAGAGTATCAATACACTTCTGGAGATGGCAGAGCTGCGCAAAAACGGTGATGTCAAAGCCCTGATTGCAGCAGGATGCCTTGCACAGCGCTATCAGGAGGAGATCCAGAAAGAAATTCCAGAGGTGGATGCCATCGTAGGGACGACTGCAATTGATGCGATTGTGGAGGCGCTTGACGAGGCGCTTTCCGGGAATTGCTGTAATCATCTGAAAGATATCAACCGCAGACCTGTATATGACAGGGAGAGAATTGTCACAACAGGCGGTCATTATGCCTATCTAAAGATTGCGGAAGGCTGTGATAAGCACTGCAGCTATTGCATTATTCCCAAAGTGAGAGGAAGTTACCGGAGCATTCCGATGGACAGTCTGCTTCAGGAGGCGGAGCGCCTTGTGTCGTTTGGCGTGAAGGAGATTATCTTAGTGGCGCAGGAAACGACATTGTATGGAGTGGATTTGTATGGTGAAAAGCGCCTCTGCGAACTTTTGCACAAGTTATGTATGATTTCTGGTCTGTACTGGGTGAGGATTCTTTATTGTTACCCGGAAGAAATTACAGATGAGTTGATTGAGACAATAAGAGATGAGCAGAAGGCATGCAATTATCTGGATATCCCGATACAGCATGCATCAGATAAAGTATTAAAGCGTATGGGGCGGCGTACAAATCGACAGGAATTGACCGACATGATAACAAAACTGCGAAGCAGAATCCCGGATATCTGTTTGCGGACAACGCTGATTACCGGTTTCCCAGGAGAGACGCAAAAGGATCATGAGTCTTTGCTGGCGTTTGTTGACGAGATGGAGTTTGACCGTCTTGGCGTGTTTACGTACTCGCAGGAGGAGGATACGCCGGCAGCACTGTTTGATGACCAGATTGATGAGGATGTGAAGCTTGACCGGCAGGCTGATCTTATGGAGCTTCAGCAGGAAATTGCATTTGAAAAAGCGCAGAACGCTGTGGGGAGTACACTGCTTGTCATGGTGGAGGGCAGGGTGCCAGAGGAACATGTCTATGTTGCAAGAAGCTATAAAGATGCCCCGAATGTGGATGGTTTTGTGTTTGTCCAGACTGGCAGGGAGCTGATGACAGGTGATTTTGTGCGCGTGCGAATCACTGGCGCGCACGAGTATGACCTGATAGGAGAGATAGAGGATGAATTTACCAAATAAACTTACTGTTTTCAGAGTGATATTAATTATTCCGTTTGTGCTGCTCATGCTTGGCAGCCATGCACAGTGGGGGTGGTTCATGGCTATGTTTGGCGGGATCGTGGACTATGCAGATTATACTGCGCTCGGAATATTTATCGCAGCAAGCCTCACAGATATGCTTGACGGAAAGATTGCCAGAAAATATAATCTTGTCACCAACTTTGGAAAGTTTATGGATCCTCTGGCAGACAAGCTGCTCGTGTGCGCTGCGATGATTTGCCTGATTGAGTTGGACAGGATACCCGCATGGATTGTTATCATTGTCATCAGCAGGGAGTTTATCATCAGTGGATTCCGCTTAGTGGCTGCGGATAACAGGGTTGTCATTGCCGCAAGTTATTGGGGGAAGTTCAAGACCACTTTTCAGATGATCATGGTCTGCCTGATGATTGCGAATATTGAGGCGCTCACGGTGCTTACACAGATTGTCATGTGGATTGCTGTTGTGCTTACGATTGTTTCCCTTGTCGATTATCTGGTTAAAAATAAGGGAGTGCTGCTTGACGGAAAGCTATGAGATTTTGTCTGCAAATGAAAATGCAGCCGATAACAATATATGGCTGAGATAGAACCGACCCCTCTGGCGTGTGGGAAACCCACAATAGAGGGGTTTTATTGTGAGTGCTATAACATAAAAGGCAATGCTTTATATTAGAATGTACGTTTTGTGAAATGTAAAAACTCGCACTTGTTTTGTCATTCTGTATATGATAAGGTTATTCAGAAGAATGTTTCAAAAATTTTCCGGAAATTTTAAAAATTAATCTTGACAATCGCGAACAGATGTTTTAAAGTATAGATAGATAAAAACATTAGTTCTAAAAAGGAGTAGGAGATATGGAAAGAGAAGAAAAATTAAAGGCATTGGACGCCGCGCTCGCACAGATAGAAAAGCAATATGGCAAGGGAGCAGTTATGAAGCTGGGTGACCCTGGCGCACAGATGAACGTGGAGACGATACCGACAGGCTCCCTCAGCCTTGATATTGCACTGGGGCTTGGAGGAATCCCCAGGGGAAGAATTGTAGAGATTTATGGACCTGAGTCATCAGGTAAGACAACTGTCACACTCCATATGATCGCGGAAGTGCAGAAGCGGGGAGGAATTGCAGGATTTATTGATGCGGAACATGCCCTTGATCCGGTGTATGCGAAGAATATCGGAGTCGATGTGGATAATCTATACATATCGCAGCCGGATAACGGTGAACAGGCACTTGAAATTACAGAGACAATGGTAAGATCTGGGGCAATTGATATAGTAGTAGTCGACTCTGTGGCAGCTCTTGTACCGAAGGCGGAGATTGATGGAGACATGGGAGATGCGCATGTCGGGCTGCAGGCGCGGCTGATGTCACAGGCGCTTCGCAAATTGACAGCAGTGATCAGCAAGTCAAACTGTGTCGTTATTTTTATCAATCAGCTCCGTGAGAAGGTTGGTATCATGTTTGGCAATCCAGAGACTACTACAGGTGGCCGTGCGCTAAAATTCTATTCATCAGTCCGTCTTGATGTCAGGAGGATTGAGTCGCTCAAGCAGAGCGGTGAGGTGACTGGCAATAGGACCAGAGTTAAAGTTGTCAAGAATAAAATTGCACCTCCGTTTAAGGAGGCAGAGTTTGATATCATGTTTGGCGAAGGAATATCTGTAGTGGGAGATATCCTTGATCTTGCGGCATCTCAGAACATTGTTGTAAAGAGTGGTGCGTGGTACGCATATGAAGGAAATAAGATTGGACAGGGGCGTGAGAATGCCAAGCAGTATCTGAAAGACAATCCTGAGACATGCAAAGAAATAGAGAATAAAGTTCGCCAGCACCTTGGTTTGCAGGGAGGAGAGCCAGTACCGGAAACTACTGGAAAGCCGGAGGGCAAGAGCAAGACGAAGGCATCGGCTGCAAAAGCTGCATCGGAAGCTGCTGTAGAAACTGCGCCAGAAACAGCGGAACAGGCAAAATAAAGCAGGGATCAAAAGATGATAATCACATAGATTATAAAAGAGTCAAAGACAAAAGTGAAAGTCTGAATAGATAATGATGTGAGCTTTGCACTTTATAAAAGTGAACTGAGAACGTTCGGAATCAGGAAGGACAGCGAACTTTCTCCGGAAATTTATGATGAGATTATGGATAAAGTGCTGTTAAAGCGGGCAAAACTCAGATGTATGAATCTGTTAAAGAGCAGGGACTACACAGAGTATCAACTTGTGACAAAGCTGAAACAGGGGCTCTATCCTGAGGAAATTATCAATGCCGCAGTGGCGTATGTGATTTCTTTTGGCTATGTTGATGATATTAGGTTTGCAAAGTCATACATAGAATACGCAGGGCAGACTAAGAGTAAAAGGCAGATTGAAAATGTTCTGCTCAGGAAAGGGATATCAAAGGAAAACATCCGGCAGGCATATGCGCAGTGCTCAGAAGAGAACGGCATTGCTGAGGAGGAAGAGTTAATTAAAAAGCTCCTTGAAAAGAAGCATTTTGACAGGCAGAATGCCACTTATGAAGAATGTCAGAAGATGGTGGGATTTCTATACCGTAAAGGTTTTGTGCTGGACGAAATATATAAGGTAGTTGGAAGTTATTGTTCTCTCGGTCAATGAAATGAAGGGAATCGGCGGCGCTATTCAGACATCTACATAAGTAGTGGGAACCATGCGCCAGGTTACGCCTTCAATCAACAAGATTGTGCCAGAATCAGAGGGGCGTAAACAGTAACTGTCGGGGCGATTTGTGAATAATTATATGTGGACATTTGATTGACATCAGCAAAGACTTCAATTATACTAAATGTATGGCAGTAACGTTGGTGCTTGCGAGTGGATACACTGTATAGATAGTGTATCAGGGAGGATTCGGAGGAAACAGTATGAAGTGTCCATATTGTAATTATGAAAATACAAGAGTGATCGATTCAAGACCTGCCGAGGATAACAGCTCTATACGCAGGCGTCGTGTGTGTGATGTGTGCAACAAGCGTTTTACGACATATGAGAAGGTGGAGGCAATTCCATTGATTATTGTCAAAAAGGATGATAACAGGGAGGCGTACGACCGATCTAAAATTGAGACTGGAGTTTTGCGAGCGTGTCATAAACGGCCGGTTAGTGCGGATCGTATCGATGAGTTAGTGGATGAGGTAGAGGCAGATGTTCTAAATCGTGGAGAGAAGGAGATCAGCAGCCGCATCATCGGGG